>NZ_KE992743.1:0-18254 GCF_000466465.2 Clostridium sp. KLE 1755 | reverse complement strand
CTCGCTGGCCGGCGTATCCCCGTCATAGACTCCCGCACAGACCCGGTCCTCCCCGAAATAATCCACCACCGGCCGGATGGCCCTGTATTGATCCGCCGCCAGCGCCTTGGTTGGATAGATAAAAATTGCCCTGGCCAGCGGATTTTTCAGGATTTCCTGAAGAACCGGCAGCAGAAAACCCAATGTTTTGCCGCTGGCTGTGGAGGTGGTGATGACCAGATTTTCTTTTTTCTGCGCGCGCTCAAACATCTCCGCCTGATGGCAGTATAAACGGGGAATTCCCGCATTTTCAAGATAGCCTTTCAGCTCCGGCAGCATATCCTGCGGAAGCTCTGAAAAAACGGCCTTCCTTTCCGGGTATTCTTTTTCATAGACCACAAGCTCCTTAATTTCCATTCCTGACTCCTGTTTTATCCTGTTTCCGGCTTTTCATTTTGTTTTTCTTTGCCGGCTCGGTTCCGATATGGCTTCCGCCGGTTTTCCGGCCCTGCTTCTGCCAGCACCTGGCTTAGCTTCTGCTTCACCTCCGGCCCGGCTACCGCTTCGCTTCCGTCTTTACTATGCCTTTATCTGATCCAGGATATAAGGATCCTTAATTTTATTATCCTGGGCAAATAAAACGATCTTGGACATAATTTCCGCCGTCTTAGGGTCTTCATCCAAAAACGGCAGGAACAGCTTTCCTCTGCTCTGGGAGTGGACGGGCAGCACATTGATCTGGTGCCCTCCCTGCTGATGAATCACTCCGCTGCCCAGATGGATGCTGTAGCTTCCCCGTTTTCCTGCAATCAGCGCATGGCTTCCTTCCAGGGTCACGTTCGTAATCCCAAACAAAGGCAGATTGAACTCAATGATGGCTCTGCGCATTTCCACGGTGGAATGGCTGGTCTCCGGGTCCACGCCGCCCGCATGGGCTACGCTCACCGCCAGATCCACATCCCTCATCACCTCCGAATATACGATATCCGGAAGCTTTTCGATTTTTATCTCTTCAAAGGTCTTTCTGTCGGTAAACTCCACCCATTCCAGCGCAGGCGCCTCCACGTCGCTGGGAGAAAACCAGTCCGCCTGGGCATAGATATGGGCGATGATATTATCCTTATAATAAATCTTCTGAAGCCCTTCCTCATAATCCGCCACCCAGCGCCTGGCCTTCAGGCAGGCCGCTGTTTTGGACGGCTGGATCTGATTCCCCGCAAACATCAGGGAATGGGTCCTTTCCAGTTCCTCGGGAAGCTTCACGTAAAGCTCTCTGAATACCTGCTTAAAGGGCTGCTTCTTCCCGCCTTCAAACAGGAATTTCTGATATGCCGTCCAGCTTCCCTCCCGGTACAGATCCGCCGGATGCGCCACACGCAGATAATCCCCGGCATCCAGGGGAACCATCCTGCCGCTGTGATCCTGCAGCCCATTTTCCCGTAGGAACCCGCTGGCCGTCAGCTGGCTTTCCTGTCCGAAACCGCTCACCGGCGATGGGTTCTCCCGCCGGGAACCGCCCGATACCGGCTGTTTATCCACGATCCACACAAGGCTGCGCACCACCGGCTCCGCCACCGGGTTGCCGCACAGCTCCAGAAGCTCGCCGAACCGGTAACGCTCCCGTTCCTCCATGGCCTGTTCAAACATCTTCACCGTACGGGAATACTGCTCCTTCAGCTTCGTATATACTTCTTTCAGCTGCAGGTAATACTCGTTCTTTTTCAGCCTGGCCGGTACAGACTTTAATGTTTTCCCGTCTTTCCCGGCCGTAATGGACGCTCTTCCGTATTCATCCACGGACAGGCTCAGGGATACGCCCTCCGCTTCTTTTTTCTCAAAAAATACGGCGTAGCTTTTCACCAGCTGCGTTTCCATTGCCAGGGTCAGACGGGTCACATCTGCAAAGCCTGCCTTGGTGGCCATGTTTTTCATGGCCATGGAAACCGCCAGGGCTTCGCTTGCCCTGCGTTGCGCGCCGAACTGCCTGCTCTCCTTCAAAAACTGCTGCAAAAATTCATATCGTTTCAGCCATTCCTCCTGCCCTTTTACAGGCACCAGGCCGTAGCTCATCAGCAGATCCTTATTTCTCTTTGCTTTAATTTCCGCCTCCAGCTTCTCCGCCGTCACCCTGTGAAGCGCCGCGTCCGCGTACTTTCTGGCGCGGGCATGCTTGCTGCCGTCGGAAATATACTTGGCGGCGTCATACAGCCTGCCGAAGCGCTCCTCTCCCAGAAGTGCGTAGGCCTCTTCAAACCAGTTCACATCAAATGCCCCATTATTCAGCTCTTCCGGCGTCAGCGGCGTAAAGCGGGCAATCATGGCCTTTTTCCTGTCGTCAAAGCGCTCGTTCATATGGGCCATAAAATAATAACAGCCGCTTTTCAGTCCGGGCCAGCCCAGATATTCTTCGATGATGTCCAACCACTGGGGCGCATACATGGCTGTCTCTATCAATTTCTGTTCCTTGATCCGGGTGCCCTTCAGCAGTTCTCTCAGCTTCCCGGCATCCTCACCCTCCAGGGGCCAGCAGTTCTGAAGCAGGTAGCTTAAGCATTCCCTTTTCCCCGTACCGGTGCCTGACCAGTAATAATAGGTGGTCCGATCCAGGGTATCATTTCCCAGCGCTTTCAGAATCCCAATCAGGCGATCCATACCGAAAATCCGCTTAATGGACGAAATGCTTCCTGAAAATACCGTGGGCAGATCCCCTCTTTTCAGCTCCACATCCAGAATTTTATCCACAGCGCGGAAGAAAAATTCCCTTCCTGTTTTTACAAACGGACTTTCCGGATCCGGCCGTTCCGCTTCCAGCTCCGCCGCCGTCAGATAAGCGCCCAGACGGTTTTTCTCAAAGGGCCGCAGATGCTCCGCCACCAGGAGGGAAAGTGACTCCATGGAGGAGGCCAGTCCAATCGTTTCAAACATCGCCTGATATACCGTATCCGCCGGTATCATTTCCATCTGAAAGGCTTTTACATATTCAAGAATCGTCAGCTGCGTCCGGGAACTGTTATTATAGGAATACATCCGCTGGTTCCCGCGGTGTTCATTATACTGAAAACGCCGATCCAGGCGGTACAGGGCAAAAAAGCCTTCTCTGAACTCCTCCTGCGTTTTCCCTTCCGCCAGGGTGCGCATCAGGGCGGAAACTGCAGGGATATCCGTCAGCGCATACATTCCCGGATCATAGGCGTAATAGAAACGGGTGTCCTTCTCTTTTTCATACCACAGTTCTTTTTCCGGAACATCCCGGACAAGGCAGGCGGCCAGCTCCAGCGCGGCTTTCCTTCTCCACTGCCTTTCTTCCTCATTTCCATACATACTGTCCAGAATGGTCAGCACCGTATGCGCGCTGCTTCCATAACCGTTACTGAAATTACGATCCTGAGGCACCCGGAAATCCGCAAAGTCTCCCAGCAGAAGTTCGGCATTAGCGTACAGTACTTCCTGATTTTTCGTCCGGCCGTCTCCGATACTGTTTCCCCAGGCCAAAAGAAGAAGCTTCACCAAATGGGGATCACCGATATTCTCTTCATAGAAACGGATCCACAGCTCTTTAAAGGGATACCTGTCCTCCAGCGCAAGGGCGGTATCCTGGCTTACCATGGAAAGTCTGTCCCCCAGCAGCATTTCATAACCGTTACACGCCTTGTATTCCAGGTTTGCATTTTCTGTCAGGAGATCATAAAGGCGGCGCATGATTCCCTTAAGCTTTCCTTCATTGATACGCAGATAGGAGCGCAGCTGCTCACTGCCTGCAGGCAGCGCGGGACATTCGGGCTGCGTGGAAGGGCTGTACAGACCGTAACCCTCCTCTTCCAGAATCCGGCTGGAGGAAGCCTCCCCCGTCACCTCCTCCAGGAGAATCTGTTCCTTATCGGAAACGCCCTCCAGCTTTCCGGCCTCCTGTACGATCCGGTCGACAAGCGCCTCCGGGCGGCCGCCGATCTTCGCTTCCCGCACCAGCGTAAGCCCGCCCTCGCGTACCTCCTCTGCAGGATCCTTAAGCAGACGTTTTACGGAAAGCTCCAGCCCTTCGTCATCCCGTCTTTGCAGCAGCTTCAAAACATTCTGGCGGATATCCCCCTTTTTATACTTCAAAAGCGCTTCCATCTGCCTGTAATCCTCATCGGAAAGCTCCAGCTTTTCCACCAGCCGGTACGCAGTCTGCCTGGTACTCGTCTCCCTGTCCCCCAGGAAACTTAACAGAAGCTTTTTCTGCCTGTCATTCTCCGGCGCATGGAGAAGAAGCTCCACCCATTTTGCACGGCTGGTGTAAACGTCGCTTAAATTCATCTCCGACAGCCGGGCAGCCGTTTCCTCAATGCGGGCTTCCTCACCCAGTATGTATGCAATCACACACATCCGCTTCAGAATATCCCCCTTAGTCAGCACCACGCCGTACCAGGGAAAAATACAGGGGGAAAATTCCAGGGTTTTCTTTTTCATGCCCAAAAGCAGCCCTTTGAGCACTTCATAGTGCGCCCTGGCTTCCTTTGCATCTCCAAAGAGCCATTCCACAGGAATCGGGCGGTAAATCATCTCCCTCTTATTATCCTGCGGACGCACCTGTACCGCCCAGCCCGCATACTCCTCCGCCCGCGTCAGGTAGGTGGGCATAAAAGCCGCCAGGATTTCCGGATCCGACGCATACTTTAAAAACACCTTCTTTGCCGTAATCCCGGTAAAGGCTTCCCATTCCAGGGTCCGGTTAAAATAGGACATGGTAAGAATCTGGTTTCTCGTGCCCTGCTCCAGATACTCCCCCATCACCGCAATGGCGTCCTGCAGCTCATAAAAGGCCAGCGTCCACAGGCCCACCGCAATCTGTATGCTGTCATTCGTCTGCACATATTCCCGTGCTATGGCAGGCTCTTTTATTGAGGCCTCCATCAGTCTCAGCATTTTTTCGGAAATCCGATCCGCATTTTCCACATCACAGATGCCCGTCCAGGTTGCCACCGCCCGCTTCACCGAAGCAAAACGGATCAGGTTATTTGCGCAAACCGTATCAAAAATCCGCCGGAAGGCCGCAATAGTACCGCAGTCCGCATTTTCGCAGACGGCCTGCCTAACGCCCTCCTGCAATCTGGCCGCCAGCAGGAAATCCGCCAGCAGCTGATGAAGCTCATCGTTGGAGCTTTTGATAATGCCGCGGATCAGATCCACGGTAATAACCGCCGTATTATTGTCACTGAGTATCAGCTGTCTGGCCGTTTCGATAACCTGTGCATCTCCGCGGTCAATTCTGGCAGCGATCATATCGTCCAGATGATTCATGGAAAATAAATACACCTGATTTCTTTTATAATCCAGCTTTTCCTCAGGCAGCCGGTCCATCAGATAATCCGAAATGCTGCAATCATAAAAATCCATAATCCGGTAAGCATACAAAAGCCGGAATACCTGTTCCAGGCTGGGAAAATAGGATTTTGTCCGCACCGTCCTGCGGTATATGCTGTGGGAATAGGGAAACTGGTTGAATTTGTCAATAATTTCATAGAAATCCTCTTCAAACTGTTTTCCCGCAAACAGCCGCACCAGCTTCCGGTAATATGCTTTCATAAATTCGGAGGGCGTGCTGAAATTTCCCTGTTTCAGCCGCTCCTGGGCCGTTTTCAGAAAGGTCAGGGTATCCTGCCTGTACCCGCCGAATTTCTCCATTTCTTCCGCCGCTTCTTTAATCTCTCCCGGAACGAGCAGAAGCTTACGCTTCCATTTTGCCCGGTATGCTTCCACCAGCTTCTGTCTGCTCTGATAATCGTATGCCATCCCTTTTCTCTCCTTTTGTGTAACCGTTCGATGATAAAAATGTCTTTGCCGCTACCACATTCTTCCCGCCAGCATCGTCATCCTTACAAAGGTCAGTTTGCTGTCCTCCCGAAGCGCTATCCGTTCCTCCAGCGTTTCCAGCCTTTTCCCCTCCAGAAAAATTACCGCAATTCCATCCTCAAAGCACTGGCAGGCATTCTTCACGGCGTTTTCAAAATCCGCCGTTCTGCCGTCATATGCGATTCCAAAGGATATCTTCCCCGTCCCTGCCTGTTCTTCTATATCCTCTCCGGACAGAACCGCTTCCACCTCCGTCCGTTTCCTGCGCTTTGTAAATTCCTCCAGATTTATACGCACCGTTTCCCGAAGGAGCTTTTCCACCGTATCCACCCCTTCCGGATACTCATAAAAAACAGGCTCTATTGCGCCGCGGTTCTTTCCGATTTTCTTTACATTGATATTAACCCTCATACGATACCTCCCTGCCGGGCGCTTCTTCTCTTATCAATTGCATTCATCCTGCAGCGCTCCTTTTCCTGTCCAATGAGAACTTTTGTTCTCCCCTTGTTACAGTATACAATCTACTGCTTTCCCCAGTCAATGCTATTGAAGAGATCCGGAGTCCTTTCCGCAGAAAATGATTGGGGCACGATGGCTGTTAAGGGACAAAAGCAAGTATTTAACGGCCCTTCCGCAAATTCGGGAAGGGCCTGTGATATAATACAATTATGGTAGCAATTTTGCACCTTCACAGCTGTCAAACACTACATAATTGTTCCATGCCTACCCGGCTGTATGACCGGGCCGTAACTGGTTTAAAAACAATAGCTTTTTAAACCGCATATATCCGAACGCAGGGTTCTGCCCCGGAGGTATATATGATTAGGAAAAATAAGAATCTGGTAAAATTATTTCTTTTCTTATCAGCCGCAGTACTTATCGTACTTATAATTTTCACAGTATTGTCGGTCCGGAAAAAGGACGGGAGATTTGATGTCCCGATTTTTTCCGGCCAGCTCCACTGGGGCGCAGGGGAAGAAGAAATATTGAATTTGCTGGACAGTCCGCCCACGGATGAAATCCAGGAGGATTCTTCCAAAATATTGCATGTCAACGGTAATTTCGACACTCCGTTCGGGGAATGCTCCGCCGTACAGCTTTATATCAGCACCACGAAGCTGGAAGATGATAAGCCATTAGGTTTATATGCAGCAGCATTAACGCTTTCCCATTTGAACGGGGAAAGCCTGGAGGATGCTGTTGTCCGGCACTATGGGGAGCTGGCCGAAGTCAGCTGGGACAGCGGAAACAGCAGCCCGGAAATGTCCTTCTATTATCCGGAGGCCTCCCGTTTTTCCAGTCTGTCAGATGAACAATGGGGAAAAATCGTCTCCTATTATGAATTGGGACAAAAGCAAGATAACCAGCCGGATTATCAGCTGCAGTACCGTCTGGACAAGATGCATGACAATAGCTACTATGTCTTAATCAGGTTCCGGGAGCCTGACTATATTTTTATAAATGCATTGCCTCTGGCTGTCCTGGAACGGATGGAATAGAAAAAAGGAACTGTATTTTAGGCTGACACCCAATAAGAAAGTATTGAGGAACATTCAGATTGGGCAGTCGGCAAGCGGAATGTGACAACAAAAGAGGGACTATCGGCGGTGAGCTGATAGTCCCTCTTTTGCGCCCAGTGGGAACAGGCGAAGCCGTTACACGCTGGGCGGGGTTTCCAAAGGGGCACCCTTTGGCACACGACTTTGCGTAGCAAAGTGTAGTGTGTTATACGCTCTGTCTGCGTTGCCGTTTCAAACGCCGTTGCCGCCGTGGAGGGCAAGAGCGTTTGAAACGGCAGGAAAACAGGGCTGTGCTTGCAGGGGCGAACGCCGCAAGCGCAGGGCTGGTTTCATCAGCAGACTGGGCGTATATGAAAGCCCCCGTCCCTCGTCCGCACCCTAACTTGTGGAAAAAATGTCCAGAAGTTTGGCCATACTCCCGGAAAAATAGCAGGACATCGGGCAATCCCATACTGTGCTTGTCCGCCGATTATCAATTTTAACGGAAGTAAATCTTTCCCAAAATGGCATAGGGCAGGAAAGCCACAAGGGGGCTTTCCTGCCTTGATTACCCATTAGCAAAGACGGGCGAGACTGTCAACAGCGACGCTGTAAGCGCCGTTCATCTTGACCGTTGACTGGCTCGCTCGTCTTTGCTATTTCCCTAAGGGTGCGTCTTATACCAATAAGACCTGCTACAAACACATACCTACCTTATCGCACCATATTTGAAATTATCATACCACTTTGCCATTTCAACATCGCTATCCACTTTTAGAATTTTGAAAATTTCATAAGCAAATTCAACTGCCGCCGTTTCATTTGCAGTGATAAAACCACCGTCTACCACTACCTGAGCGGGAATATAGAGTACCTGCCCACTATACCCACATTGACTTTGAAACAGTTCCAAGCTATCACCTGTATGCTTTATATCATTCAGAAAACCATGCCTGCATAAAAATGTTGTTGCACCACAAATAGCGGCTACAGGAACGCCGGCATTTTTAATTCTTCTGATAAATTCCGCAATTTTATCGTAGTTATTTTCTTCCCAAGAAAGACCGCCAGGTAAAATAATAATTGCAGTATTGGAAAAATTTAAATAATCATCTATGCTGTAATCAATGTTTGCACATAGATTGCCCATTGAAGCTTTAGGATTAGTATCAAGAGCTATCGTTTTTACAACATAATCTGAAAACGTATTGGCAACAGCAATCGCATAGCTCGCCTCCCAATCGCACCATCTATCGGTCAATAGTAACAATATTTCGTTTTTCTTATCCATTACATTTCCTTTTATTAATGCAGGTAATCAATAATGCGCCTTTTCCGCCTAAGGCGTACTTGTCATTTTCTTTTACCCCGTTGCGGCACATAGCATTTCGCCAGTTCGGATTTTTGGACAATCCGGGTCAGCCATTGTTTCTCTTCCTCTGTCAGCTTGGAATAGCACAGTTTCGTCTGCTTGCAGAATACCATCAGCAGTTGTTCCGCCCGGCTGCCCTTGAAGCTTGTCACTTCCTCCAAATCCCGCTTGAGTTCGTCCACAATGGTATTCTCCGGGGCGCTGTCGCTTCTGCCCCTGTGGGCTTCCCGTATGTCCTCCATGATAGCGTCAATATCGTGATGTACCCGGCTGCTGAAATAGTCGCCCTCCCGCACATGGACGGCTTACAGGACACCGGCGGTCTTGTCATGCTCCCCGGGCTGGTACTTCTCCATAATTTCAGCCCTCGCCACGTCTACCCATGCGTTCAGGTTCTGTATCTGCGTGGCGGCGATACCCTCCACATAAATCTGTATATCGGCCAGCAGCTTCACAAAATCCGGGTGCACCGCCAGTTCGCAAAGCAGCGCGGTGTTAATGCGCCCGCTTTTCAGCAGGTCTATCATCTCGTCACTCAAACGCAGGTCTGCAAGATCAGCGTTTGGGTAACTTATTGTTTCCGTCTGCCCCAGCAGGTAGTCGGCGGTCACGCCGTAATACTTTGCCAGCTTGATAAGGGCATAGTGGCTGATGTCCTTGAAGTCGTCCGCTTCGTAGCTGCCCAGCGCGGACTTGGAAAGCCCGGTCTGCTCCGCAAGTTGTTCCAGCGTCAGGCCACGCTCCACACGCAGGTCTTTTAGGCGTTCCTGTATTGTCAACGCCAATCTGCATACCCCCTCTTATGTTTATTTCATGCTTTCTTGGCACTCGCTGCATTCTCTGTCATGGATAGAAATGATACCCCCGCATTTTGGGCAAGTATATTTCTCTTTCTGCTGTTCCATGAACCTTTCCAAACCGTGTTGACGAACAAACTCGCTATTCTCCATAAGGCTTGCCTGATACCTTTTATTGTAGCTTTTTTCAAGTTTTTTTATCAGCTTGCATGGATAGTCGGGACATTCAAAACAATAGGACAGCCCTTTCCCCTTGATACAATCTTTTATCTTACATTTGCGGCAATGTTCCGGCTTTCCCATATCGCTGTTTAAGCAACCCGCACACGGCTTTTTATGATAACAATGCTTATAGCAAACCAAGCAGCTCATGCCGCAGGGGGCAAACATGACCGTATCAATTTTTTCAGTTGGCATTTTCATGGCTCGTCCTCCTTGTCGGCTTACTATTTCTTTCATCTTACCACAAATCCGAGAGCGTGGAAATAGTGCATTTTTCAGCGGGATTTCCAACCTTTCGGATATACGGGACGGGCGGTCAAAAAAGTGTAGACTTGTGTTAGTTCATCGGTGGACAGGCACAAGTGAATGACCGTCCGAAAGAGATACCACCGGCAAGGGAAGCTCGGCCCACTTTATCCGGGCCGTGGTGTTGGAAAAGCTGGTGCTGGAACATCTGCAAAGGACAGTCCAGTATGTGCGGGAATACGAAAGCGAGTTTGTACGCTCTATGGGGAAAAGTCTGCGGCAGACCGCCGCAAGGAAATCTCCGCAAAGCGCCGGGAGCTGTCACAGGCTCAGCGGCGCATAGAGGAACTGGACAGGCTTTTCCAGCGGCTCTATGAGGACAATGTTTCCTGAAAAATCTCTGATGAACGGTTTGCAAAGCTGTCCGGCGGCTATGAAGCCGAACAGAAAGATTTACAGGAAAAGGTTGCTATCCTGCAAGCGGAATTGACGGGGCAGGAGGAACAGGCCATGAACCTTGACCGCTTTCTCGCCATCGTCAAGAAGTACACCGAGATAGAAAAACTGACGCCCACCATCTTAAACGAGTTTGTGGAAAAAATCATCGTCCACGCCCCGGACAAGAGTACGGGGAAACGGGTGCAGCAGGTGGAAATCAGCTATAACTGTGTCGGTGTGATTGAACTACCGGACACCAACGAAACGGACAGCAAAACGGCATAGCCAAAATGACTATGCCGCTTGCTGTGACAATACTTCTTTTTTGGGGGCCGCCTTACCCCAGTTCCTTTTTATTATGGCAAGCTCAACTGCCGGTGCTGCGGCCACACAGTGTTATTTCAACCGCAGCCGCGTCATTCTCCCGCCCTGGCCTCATTTTATTGCGGGTCTATTTCAGTTCAATTTACTTGCAGTATTATTTTACTTCCAGCTCCACAACCACCGGCTCACAGCCTTCCGCAGTAAAGGTCACTTTCACGGCGCCCGGCCTTCTGCCTGCACGCACTGCCGCCATCACATAGCCGTCGTAGGTTTTCCAAGTGGTATCCTGGTAGCTTCCCAGCACCTGGGGATCTGCGCTTCCAAAGCCCTGGAGCGTTCCCGCGCCTTCCACCTGCACCGTAACCTCTTTTACCGCCTGCAGGTTCTCCCTGCCGTCCTTATCCCGCAGCGAAACCGTGAGGAAGGAAAGATCCGCGCCATCCGCCTTAAGGCTGCGGCGATCCGCTTCCACGCAAAGCGAAACCTCCTCCGCCGCGGTTTCCAGGATGTGCGTCCCGCTTATTTCACCGTCCACATAGCTGACAGCCTTCAGTTCCCCAGGCTCATAGGCGGTTTCGAAAGCTGCCGCAAAGCCCGCGCCTTCCCCTGCCGCCTTCCGTCCCAGGGATTTCCCGTTCAGGAACAGCTCCACCTCATCGGCATCTGAATAAACATCAATGCTCACCGGATTTCCTTCCTGTCCCTTCCAGGTCCAGCTGGCAATATTATTTTTCCACATCCAGGGCGTTTTCCCGCACTTTTCCCCATAATGCTCCGGACGTTCCACAGCGATATAGGGATTTTTGCGCAGGCCGTAAACAATTTCCCTTAAATAGCTGATGGGACGGCGGTAGCCGATGAGATTAATGTCACCGATATAGGCCACTCTATCCGGCCAGTGGGAAGAAAAGTTCACGGTCCCGTCATAATAGAAAATCCCGATTCCCGCTTCTCCCAGATAGTCATAGCCCGTCCAGGTCATATCGCCTATCACATGCTTATTGTTCTTTACAATGCTCCACAGCCTGACAATGTCCGCCGGGAAGGTTTCTGTTCCCAACACGATTCTGTTGGGACGGATCTGATGCTCCATCTCATGGCGGCCCGTCATATAATTGTAGCCGGCAATATCCATGGCATCCACGAATTCGTCCGTTTTCTCCGTCATAATGCGGTGGGAGGCCATAGCGTCTGCCATCGGTCCCACCATCATTCCCATCATGCTGTTGAGTCCGTCGCTGCCGCCCTCATTCTGGCCCGCGCCTTCCTTTTCGGCCTCCTGGCCCTCGTTTTGTGCCTGCTGCGCCGCTTTTGCGGCCTCCGCCATCATCTCTTCCGGTGTTTTTCCCAGAATATCCGACATAATCTGTCCCATGGAATCCATGACCGCCAGCATGCCGTTGATGGCGTTGGTGGTATATCTGGTATTGTCAAGGCTCTTGATTTTCTCATTGATTTTACGGTTAAGCTCCGCACCCTTGGCGGTACCTGCCTCCTGAATCTCATTTCCCATACTGTAAAGGATGACGGAAGGATGGTTATAATCCTTTGCCACCAGCAGCTCCACATCCTTTTCCCAATAATCCTGAAAATTCATGGAATAATCATTATTGTTTTTGGAACGTGTCCACATATCGGACAGCTCGTCCATTACAAGCATTCCCAGCCTGTCACAGGCGTCAAGCATGGCCCTGCTCATAGGGTGATGGGAGCTTCTGATGCAGTTGAAGCCCGCCTCCTTCATGATTTCACATCTGCGCTCCTCCGCCCGTTCCAGCGTACAGGCGCCGATAATCCCATTATCGTGGTGAATGCAGCTTCCCCGCAGCTTAACCTCCCTGCCGTTGATTCTCAGGCCGTTAACTGCATCCAGGGAAAGCTTTCTGATGCCAAAATGATCCTCCGCCTCATCCCATACGGTTTCCTCCTGTACCACCCGTACAGCGCAGTGATACAGATTCGGAGTATCGCAGTCCCATAAAAGAGGATGCGCCACCGCCATTCTCTGCCTGACCGTAATTTCCGTACCGCCGAACACCGTGGCATGGGCCGTATCCGAAGCCGCGATATTTCCCTGCGCATCCCTGATTTCCGTTATCAGGCAGATTTTCCTGTTGCACTTTTCCTCATTGACCAGTCTGGTTTCCACGGCGACCACCGCGGTATTTTCATCGATTTCCGGCGTTGTTATGCGCAGGCCGTCCGTCTGGATGTGGAGGCGCTTCCCTGTCAGCAGATTCACATTGCGGTAAAGGCCGCTTCCCGAATACCATCTGCTGTTCAGCTCCATTCCGTTATTGACGATAACCTTCAGTTCATTTTCCTGCCCGTATTTGAGAAAATGATCCAGGCATACGTAGAAATTGGAGTATCCGTGCGGATATCCCCCCGCATAGTCCCCGTTCACGTACACCCTGGCATTCATATAGGCGCCTTCCAGCTCCAGGATAACCGTTTCCTTTTCCCACTCCTCAGGGACGAAAAATTTCTTTCCATAGTGGTACAGGCCTCCCGGATAAAATCCCGTCTGGCTGCCGTTTCTGGTATCAGGCGTCCTTTCCTCCTCCACCATGGCGTCATGGGGAAGCGTTACTTTTTTTTCCTCCTTTTTGCCGTTAAGGAAAGCCTCAACCAGGGAACCCCCGGCGTTGCCGCTCACCGTCCAGTCCTCATTAAATTGTTTTCTCAGCATACCTTACCTCCTTCTGCCTTCCGCAGGCGCAGCCGCCAAAAAAGCCGGACAGCGCTCTTTATAAAAGGAGTATATAATTTTTGAAAGGTTTCCCGCAATAACCGGTCCCGCACATTTACATTTCGGCTGTAACCAAAACCGACTTCCTTTACGCCTGTTTTTCACTGCTTCATCAGTTTTTTCTCCGTGGCCATCAGCCCGTTTTCATAGTTTTCTATCTTCTGGTTCAACCGTTCCAGAGAACGCTGCATATCCTCCATCCTGGCCGTCAGCTGATCCCTCTGCTCCATCAGCAGCGCCTTTCTGGCATCAATGGTGGAATCCCCCTGTTGGAACAGCGCAACATATTCTATCAGCGCCTCTATCTGGACCCCTGCGCTTCTCATACACTTCATCAGCTCTATCCATCTGCAGGATTCCTCATCATAGTTCCTGATGCCGCTTTTATTCCTGGGCACCTGGGGAATCAGCCCGATACGTTCATAGTAACGCAGGGTATCCTGCGTCATGCCATATTTTCTGCTCACTTCCGCAATTGTCATAATCACTTGCGCTCCTTCTTAACTTATATTTATTGCATCAACCTGGTTTCCAAGTCTATCATAACACCTTGTCCCTGCTCCAGGTCAAGAGCCAGTGCACACAGCTTATAAAAAATGCATGGTACAGTAGCTATTTACACACGAAATATGCTTGACAGAAAGTGGCCCTGCGCATATAATGAACATTGTTCAGTTGCGAATTTTACTTTCAAACTAACGATTGATGCAACATCGCAGCCATGTCTGCGATATAAAAGAGGTATAAGCATGAATAAAAATGTCACTTCCAGGCAGGAGCTGATTGACGCTGCCATGGAAATTTCACGCACGGAAGGCGTCCATAAAGTGAACATCCGCAACATAGCCAAAAAATGCTCCATTTCAGTGGGTGTCCTGTATAATTATTTCCCGACAAAAACGGATTTGATTTTTGCTGTGGTGGAAGGCTTCTGGACGGATGTTCTGCGCACCCTTACCGGTATGGAACCAAAAACAGCCGGATTTACCGACTTTGTAGCTTCCTTATATGAAATAATGAATGCCCATCTCAATGATTTTGAACGTGACTGGCTTGCCCAGCTCGAAACCATGGATCCGGAAGATAAGAAAAGAGGACGCAGGCTGGAGGAACAGTGCTTCCAGGTACTCAGAAACCTTCTCCGGGATGCCCTTGACAGAGATCCGTCTGTTTCCCCGGATATCTGGAACGCGGATTATACGAAGGAACAGTTTGTGGAATTTGTTTTCCACCATTTGATGTCCCTGCTGCGCTCCGGCGCTGATAACTGCAGCTTTTTTACCAAAACCCTGCAGCGGATTCTGTATTAAAAAACCGGCAGCGGAATTTGCACTCATTGCGCCATCCGCCGCCGGGATATATTTACGCTCAATATGAACATCGTTCACAACAAGGAGGTTCCCCATGAAAGTATCAAAGAAAACTCTGCTTCTTATTGCAGGCACGGTATGGCTGATCGCCGGAATTAATATTCTGCGCATCGGCCTTACCGTCCGCACGGAAAAATGGTCGCTGCCCATGTGCCTGTTAAGCCTGGCCGTCCTTCTTTCCTTCCACTTTTTTGTTTTCCGTAAAATGGTTGGCAAGCACACCTGCCGGATTGTCGGATATGAAGAAGAATTACAGCCCTTTTACCGCTTTTTCAACTGGCAGGCCTACTGCATCATGGCCTTCATGATGACCTTCGGCATCGGCCTGCGCGTCTCGGGGCTTGTTCCTGAGGTTTTCATCGCCGTCTTTTACAGCGGGCTGGGGCTCTCCCTTATTATTGCAGGCCTGGGCTTCTGCCGGCAGTTTATTAAATACCCGTAACGTTTTTTGTTTCTTCACAGTTTCTGCGCTTAACTGCCGGTCAGTTGCAGATATTTTCCTCTTTCTGCATCCTGAACTGTACAGGCGTAATCCCGTAAGACTTTTTAAAAAGCCGGTTAAAATGCTCCACGCTTTCATACCCTACGTCTGCGGCAATGGATTCCACGGTCTGGCCCGACTCCTTTAAAAGGGTCCTGGCCTTTCGCATCCTGGCTTCCCTGACCACATCCTGGAAATTCATGCCTGTTCTGCTTTTGATATATTTTGAAATATAGGGCCTTGAGAGGTTAAAATTCTCAGCCAGATTTTCCAGCGTCACCTCCGAATAATGCCCATTAATATATTTTATAATGTCCACGATTCTTTCCTCCCTGCCTTCCCGAAGATTTTCATTTTCCGCCAGCTTATTGCCCGCCGATACCAGCGCCGCAACGGAGCTTTTGATGATATCCTCATCGATTCCCACGCCCCAGTACTCCTTCCCTTTGCAGGTAATTCCCACATAGGCCGCCGCCTTGGATGAGGAACCCCTGGAAATCGCGTGCTCCTCATAAACCGTCAGCTCATAGCTGATTCCAAAATACATCTTAATGGCGTTACTGACCGCATCCAGCCGCCCGTTACCGGTAGTTTCAATCACTCTTTTTTCTTTTCCCTGTTCAATGGTCACCTGCGCCGTAATCCCGTTCTCCTGCCGGAAATGGCATTCAGGGATATGAAAAATGCTTCTTGGCAAAATATAATTTTCTTCAAAAATCTGATAAATATCCGCCGGTGCCAGCTCCTGGTGCCTTCTGTCGGAAACGCCCTTGACCAGATATCCCACCTCTTCCTTCATGCCGTCCGGAAGGGAAATCCCATAATTCTGCTTCAGTATAAAAGCAATCCCTCCCTTACCCGACTGACTGTTAATCCGGATAACATCGGATTCATACTCCCTGCCCACGTCCCTGGGATCTATCGGCAGGTAAGGCACCGTCCACCGGCTGCCGCTCTTGCCTTCCTTCCGCCATGCCATGCCCTTGGAAATTGCGTCCTGATGGGAGCCTGAAAATGCCGTAAATACCAGGTCACCGGCATAAGGCGTTCTTTCATTCACCTTCATTCCCGTCAAAAGCTCATAGGTCTCCCGGATTTTCATAATATTTCCAAAATCCAGCCCCGGTTCCACGCCATGGCAGACCATATTCATGGCCACCGTAACAAGATCCACGTTTCCGGTCCGCTCCCCGTTCCCGAATAAAGTGCCCTCCACTCTGTCCGCGCCGGCCAGGATTCCGAATTCCGCGTCGCTGATACCGCAGCCCCTGTCGTTATGAGGATGTACGCTGAGCACAACCCCGTCCCTGTATTTCAGATTTTTATGGATATATTCCACCTGACAGGCAAATACATGCGGCATGGCAACCTGAACCGTGGTAGGTATGTTGATAACGGCCTTATGCTCCTTATCCGGCTTCCACACATCCAGCACCGCATTGCATACCTCCACCGCATAATCCACTTCTGTCCCGGGAAAGCTCTCCGGGCTGTATTCAAAGGTAAAGTTCCCTTCTGTTTCTTCCGCCAGCGTCTTAAGCAGCTTCGCGCCGTCCACCGCCAGCTTTTTCACCTCTTCCCTGCTCTTTCCAAACACCTGCTCCCTCTGTGCCACAGAGGTGGAATTATAAAGGTGGACGATGGCATGAGGCGCGCCCTTCACAGCTTCAAAGGTCTTTCTGATAATATGCTCCCTCGCCTGGGTAAGCACCTGAATCGTCACGTCCTCCGGAATCATATCTCTTTCGATTAACGCCCTGATAAACGCATATTCCGTATCAGAGGCCGCCGGAAAGCCCACCTCGATTTCCTTAAAGCCGATTTCCACCAGCATCCTGAAAAATTCCAGCTTTTCTTCCAGTCCCATCGGCTCAATGAGCGCCTGGTTCCCGTCTCTGAGGTCCACACTGCACCAAATCGGCGCTTTTTCAATTGTATCCTTTTTCACCCAGTCATAAGTAACCTCGGGCGGCATAAAATAAGCTCTGCCATACTTTTCTGCTGCTTTCATTCCTTTTCCTCCTTACCGGTTCCGGATTTCCGGCTGCGCCTGCAGAAGGCTTTTTCCAGGATGCTTTTAATCAAAAGCCCTGCTAGAAGTGCGCCTTACCGCCGGCCATCTGCTTTACGGGACAAAAAAAGTCTCTATAAAAATGACTTCCCGAAAATCCGGTCATTCTTATAGAGACGTAAATTCACCTTTACGCGGTACCACTCTATTTCATGCTGCTTACGCACCATGCACTCAACGGCACTAACATGCCTTTCCTCTTTCTACGGCGGGTATTCCGTCTGCACCTACACAGCCCCTGCGGGCCTTCAGTCAGCTGCTCCAAGGTCAGTTCACAATCCGCTTCTGACTGCCTCGCACCGCCCGGCAGTTCTCTGTTTTCCAGCTTCTGGCTACTACTCCTCTTCTCAGCATTTGTTTCATATTCAGTTTTGTAAATACTAACACAGATTAAAAAATCCTACAAGGTATAATTTTAATCAATATTATTGATTTATTTTAACATTTATATCTGACAGGGGAGTACAGCAGCAGTTCTTTCCCTTCCATTAACCGGTGAAAAGACAGTTTTTACCCTCATTTTACTAAAACCTTCAGGAAAGCGGCCACATTCATCCTGTGAAGCTAAGTTTCCAGGCCAAAGCCCACGGCTTCCGCCACCCTTATGTCAAGGCCACGACAAAAAATTTAATACATTCGTTGGCGTAATTTATCTTAATAACAGAGCAACAGAATATTATAATTACGCATTAATATATTTCTTTAACCTCTCAAGCCCTCTCTCTCCGAAAGGATTTCCGGGATTATATTTACAGACTTCTTTATATAGTATCACAGCCTCAATCTGCCTGTTACAGCTTTCATATAATTTTGCAAGTACTGTACGGGCATGCAAATTTTTGGAGTCTATTTTTATGACCTCTCGGAGGAC
>NZ_KE992742.1:0-1263 GCF_000466465.2 Clostridium sp. KLE 1755 | reverse complement strand
TCAAAAACGGGGTATTTCTAACTGTCCCGGAAGTCAGGAATTCTGCCAACGCGACCGGAACTCCTCACGCAGCGACTGCGTCGGCTGCGTTCGTCAGACAGGTCGCTAAGGGCGGCAGGATTCCTGCCTTCCGGGGCAGTAAGAAATATCTCCGTTTTTTCCAATGGAGCAGAAAACACCCCCACCCTGCCTGGGAAAAAGGGAGGCTGGCCGCGACGGCCCCGGAGGAAGAGAAGTCCGGCCCGGCAGGCAGGTATCCCCCTGACAGACCATCCCCCCATACAGCCCCCCAGGGAGACACAGGGACACGCAGGACTCTCCTTCTGTAGGGCAGGTTATGAGGGGCGTAAGGGTGGAGGAGAGAAGAAATGATGTTATAAATAAAGGGGGAGGTGGCTGGAACGGGAAAGGGTGAAGTGGTGGAGGAAATCTTTCTGTTTTCTTAATAATTCCTTCAGGGAATTAAGAACTTTTTTAAAGTTTCATCACAGAATGAACACATTTTCCCGGTATCATTAGTGTCAGATAGTTGAAAAACAACTCACTAAACTATCTCCCCCCTCATAGTCAATAAGCTCTCACGAAAGTGAGGGCTTATTGTTTGTATGTCAGGTGTGGCATTAATCTGGCTGGTGTAAGTTCAGCCACGGGTATTTACGGCCAGGTGTAATGAATTAAAACTGGTATCAGTAATGGTATAGATGAAAGAAGGGGTGTGGCAAAGTTCTCGTGCTTTGTACAGAAACTTGCAGGGAGATTCGGGGGATGAGGTTGGTAAGTATGATATCTATATGAATTGGCATGAATTTATTTTTTCGTGAAACATCCTTCAACCAACAGAGTTTTGTGTTGATATTATTGAATTAGTATGTTATTATTATTCCGTCACACGGCAGTATCTATGCTGCTGTAGTATTCGGCCGTCTGGCCGTTCTTTCATTTCGGCGCTTCCTTTTCGAAGCATTAATCCGTAAATGGCAAAAAACTTAATACAGGAGGAATATTTATGGAAAACAGGCTCAGGAATTATTTTCCGCTTATCAGGGAAAGAAAGGAGGTGTTGAAAGAAATTGGTGAAAGCAGCGGGCTGCAGGCACTGTTCCGGAGCTGGACGCCTGAACGGCAGGAAGAGTTCCTGGATTTCTGTACGGGTATGAAGGGCGTAAAGATCCTTTATGATTCTTTTTTCAAGGAAATCATGAGTCCGGAATATACACCCGTCAGGTTGAACCGTTTTCTGTCGCTGCTGCTGGGGAAAAAGGT
>NZ_KE992741.1:110163-120356 GCF_000466465.2 Clostridium sp. KLE 1755 | reverse complement strand
GCAGGGGGTTTATTTTTTACTGTGACACAAGAAACATCCCGGCAGAAATATTAAATTTCTGCCGGGATACTTTATTTCCTGCCGAACAGCAGCAGTATTCTGTTATTTTGCATTCGCTGTGTATGCATCATAATACTTCTGATAGGTATCGATATAATTCTGTACTCCCATGCTGTCCAGTTTCTGAAGATAAGTGTCCCAATCCTTATCCACATCCAGATCCCCTGTTACAAACTGTACCGTAGCCTGGTTCACATATCCGCCGATGGTCAGGGTACCTTCGGAAATTGTCTGCGCATCCTGTCCTTCGAATACCAGATTGGGAACAATTGTATCATCCCCGGGATCATACTTTGAATATTTCTCAGCGGCTGCCTGCAGATAATACTCCGTATCATGAGCAGGATCCTCAATCTTCATTTCACCACGGAATCTTGCGGAACTGCATCTGACATTGGCATCGGAGACCCAGGTTCTGTGCTTGTCAGGGTATTCCTTTTCCCAGCCGTTTCCAAGCCAGTCATAATCCTCAGGAATTACATATTTCTGGTAGGTAGGGGTACCGCCTGCAAGAGAAGTTCCTTCCGTCGTCCAATCCCAGCCAAGTCCTTCCGGACCGAATGCCTGAACGTTTGTACCTTCTTCTGTTGCCATGAAGTCAAACAGCGCTACGGCAATTTCAGGATACTTACAATTGGCGGATATACTTCCGATACTAGAACCAAAATAGTTATCAAGCCCTTTAGCGGTCAGCCTTATTCCTTCAGGTCCTGCCACAGGTTCAATCACTTCCCAATCCTGCCATTCGCCGTCTTTATTCGCCCAGAATTCGTCATTCTGAGGTGCTCCGGCCGGATACATGGCCACCAGATGCGCATCTTCATTTTTCAGGGCCGCGGAGAACTGCGTATTATCCTGTGTAAAGGTCTGGTTATCCAGAAGCCCCTCTTTATAAAGCTTACTCATAAAACGAAGCGCTTCGCGGTATTCCTCCTTCATTACGGAATACTCAATTTTTCCGTCTTTCACAACGAGTCCCGCGCCAACCGTAGGATTGGTATTGCTCAAAGGATTATTGCACTGGATAAAGGAATTAATCATCCATACCGTAGGATCGGTAGCCCATCCGCCGATAAATCCGGTCATGGGAATTTCATCCGCAATCCCATTGCCATTGGGATCTTCATTCTTGACCTTCACAAGGAAATCATACAACTCGTCCGTTGTTTCAGGGATTTTTCCTCCATTCAGCGCGTCTACCCAAGGCTTGTAAATGTACATTCTGTTCTGATACCTGCAGTGATAGCATTCATTCTGATCTCCATAGGTATAAATATTACCGTCAGACATAACAAGATCCGCTTTTCTCATCGGACTTTCTTCATTCATTTTATTCCAGTTCGGAGCATCTTTCAAGTAATCATTTAAAGGAAGCAGCAGCCCTTGCTGGCCATAAGACTGTACCTCTGATTTCGTCCAGTTGGTCGCAAGGAAAATATCGGGCATGCTTGCCGGATCCGTCATAACCAGATTCAGCTTGGTTTTCGCATCATCTCCGTCCACATCATATACGAAGTCAAGATGAATATTCGTTTTTTCCTCAATCCAGTCAGTTACATAATTATCCTGATAGGTACCGCCTCCGGTAGTTGTTGCATACACGAATACCGTCATATTCAGTTTTTCTTTCAGAGGAAATTTCACATCACTTACGGATGCAAAATCAAATGCTCCTGCCTCCCCTGTTTCTGCTGCGGCAGAATCTGCCGGAGCTGTTCCCGAAGCAGCAGTATCGGCAGAACTGCCGCAGCCTCCCAGAACAGAACCACATACCGCCAGTACTGTAATGACCGACAGCAGCTTCTTTCCAATCAATCCTTTCTTTCTCATGTGTTTCCTCCTTGTTTCTTTTTCTATAAATGGGTTTTCCCAGTTTATGCTAACCTTTGACAGAGCCGATCATCACGCCCTTGACAAAATATTTCTGGACAAAAGGGTAGATAACCATTAACGGCAATGTACTTATAATAATGGTTCCATATTTTAACATTTCGCTCAGATACTGGTTTTTCGCTATTACCTGAGGATCTACAGACGAACTGTTCAGATTCACCTGAGACATCAGCAATATCCTGCGCAGCACCAGCTGAAGAGGATATTTATCTTCCGAATTGATATAAATCATCGGATTAAAGTAGGAATTCCACAGGGATACCGCAACCCAAAGGCACAATACTGCCACAATCGGCGTGGAAAGCGGAATCACTATCCTGGAAAAAAATTTAAAATCCGAACAGCCGTCCATCTCCGCCGCTTCCATGAGTTCCTTTGGAATGGTCTGCTTAAAAAACGTCCGAGCCACAATCATGTTATAGGCGCTTACCGCTCCAGGGAGAACAATGGCCCACATAGTATCAATCAGTTTCAGATTCCTTACCAAAAGATAAGTCGGAATCAGACCGCCGGAAAACATCATCGTAAACAAGAAAAGTCCTGTAAACAATTTTTGCCCCCGGAAGTCATCCCTGGACAAAGGATATGCCGCAAACAAAGTAAAAACAATGCTAATCAGCGTTCCGACAATGGTATATATGACAGAATTTTTATAACCGGACCAAATGGACTGATATTTAAATACCGCTTTATAACTGTCAAAGGTAAATTCAACCGGCAGCAATCTGACCCTGCCCGCCATCAGCGCGCTTCCTGAACTGAAGGAACAGCTGATAATATAAATAATCGGATATAGGACAATAACAAGAAGCAAGGCAAGCAATACATAGTTAATAAAATAAACTACCTTATCCTGTGTGATTTTTTTCTTTTTCATAGCTCCCACCTTCCTTAAATAAACCCGTTTCCGGTCAGCTTATCCGCAATCTTATTTGTTATCAGAATCAGGACCAGCCCCACTACGGACTGGAATAAACCGATTGCCGTGGAATACGGATAATCCGGAAAGGTGGAAACCAACGATACCTTATAAGAATAAGTGGTAATAACTTCCGACATACTCAGATTGTTCTGATTCTGCATGGCAAGCACCTTTTCATAGCCAATATTCAGGATGCTTCCCATATTCAGAATCATCATAATAACCGCGGTAGGCAGGATAGCCGGCAGATCCACATAGCGAATCCGCTGCAGCAGGGTCGCCCCGTCAATAATTGCCGCCTCATGCTGTTCCATATCCACGCCTGCCAAAGCCGCAATATAAATGATGGCACCGAAGCCTACTCCCTGCCATACGCCGGTCCATACGTACAAAGACGGAAACAGATTCGCGCTTCCCAGGACACTGACACCGAAGGTATCTTTAATAAATTTCCCCAAAATCCCAACCCTGGTATCCAGCATCAGGTTAATAATCCCCACGAACACGATCGTGGAAATAAAATAGGGACAATAAGTAATCATCTGAACGGTTTTCCTGAAAAAAATATTCTTCGCATAATTCAGAGACAATGCCAGCAGAATGGAACACGGCATGGTCACTACCATAGAATAAAGCGAAATAACCAAGGTATTTCTCAAGCACTCTTTAAAATTATAGTTATTAAAAAAACGGATAAAATTGTTCAGGCCATGATTCTCTGCCCACGGGCTGCCCCAGATACCCAGACTGACCTGATAGTTCTTAAACGCCAGCAGCACGCCATACATCGGCGCATAAGCAAATACCAACAGTAAAATTACCGGAAGGGATATCATCAGATACAATTGCCAGTGGGCCTTAAAATAATGTCCGAAGCTTCCCCTTCCTGTTCTTTTCTTTTTCCCCAAGCTTTTCAACGTACATCCTCCTTTGCCTTTCGTTGGCCCAATTATGTTTTATATCCGTTGAAAAGTCCATATACAATCCTTTTTCTCTTTTATACAATTCTTAAGACTGCCCGTTTTATGCGGGTTTCCGGCTATTTCTTCCGGTATTCGGAGGCACTTAAGCCGGTCACCCTTTTAAACGCACGGCAGAAAGAATTTACTGAACCATACCCTACCAACTGCGCAATATCCCCAACGGACAATGCGGTTGTTTTCAGGAAATCCTTTGCCTTGTCGATTCTGATTGCCTCAACATAGGTGGAGAAATTAATTCCCTGCGTCTGTTTGAAAATGCTGGACAGATAAGGCTCGCTGATGCCAAACTGATCCGCCACGCTTGTCAGCGACAGACAACAGTCTCCGTAATTCGTATCTATATAGGAAACAATTGCCGACGCCACTACCTCGGAATCCTGAAGCTGTTTCTGCCTGCCCACATAATCACATACCTGTTTGTATAAATTCAGCGTAGTGGTAATCTGGGTGATCAATGCCGCATTGTGATTTTCTTCCAGCCCCGTATAATATTTCCGGTATTCCTCCTCTTCCATGCCTACGCGCCCCAAAATCCGGAAAAGTACTATCTGCAGCTCATTTAAGAGCATGTGCTGTAAATACACAGAAAGATTATTTTCAATAATATATTTCTTCATGATATCTTCAAGCAAATCATGCAGGCCGTCCCCATCTCCCGCCGTAACGTAATGAGTCAGCTTTACAGACAAATCCTGAGGCGGATAAACAGGGATGCTTCCGGCGGCCTCCCGATACCAGATTACCGCGTTTTCTATCTGTCCGCTCTCGTTATTGAACATGTATGCAGCATTATGGAAAGAATCATAGATTTGATCCAGCCTATCCACCTCATTTCCGCCATAGGCAAACAGCTTTTCCGAAATATTGGAAGGCATGGCTTCCTTAATCGAAAGAACCATTTGTTCTGCATTTTGCCTGAAATACAGCTTCTCCTTCTCCGGCATATTAAGAAGCAGAACAACCTGTTCATCCCCCAAATTTGTATACAGGCTTCCGGGCAGTTCCCTTTCAATCACCTCCAGCAGGGAAAAAACACAGGAACTCATCAGCTGCAGATTTTCTTCCCTGATGCTTTCCGATATCAGATGGAACCGGAAAATAATAATTCCATATACTCTGCCCGCGCAGGGAAATCCTATATGCTCCGCAATCTTGTCAGCTTCCTCCTCTTTAATAAAGCTTCCGAAAATCAATCTGTTAATAAAGGCATTTCTGATATAAGGTTTCTGGCTCTCTATCGCATCCGCCAGCCTGGAATTGGTGGAAACCAGATAATTAAAGGTGGTTTTCAGGCTGGAAAAAACATTCTGATGTCCTTCAAACCGTTCCGTGACCTGGGATACCTGATTTAAAATATCATTTATCGGCGTCGCGCTCTTTACCGACATATGGTAGCTGAGCAGGAGGCCTACCGTCACCCCAAGCAATATAAACAGGCTCAGGATCATAATACTGGACATCATTCTGTCATTAATTACCTTCTGGGGAAGCAGCATGGAATAGATAAGACCGGATTTGCCGGAAAAATAGCTCAGCATCATATACTTTTCCCCCATAAAACGCACCTCTTGCTGCCAGCTACCGGTTTCGGGTGTTTTTACCCCCCCCCTAAAAAATCATGCATTTCTTCCGCCGTCCATGGCTTCTCCGGATTTCCATTCCGCAGATAAAGCAGCCTCCCGGAAGCATCCGTAATAAATTGTATGCTGTTATCAGCGATGGCCGGCATTAATGTTTCCATTACTGACTCTTCCAGATAAATATGTATTCTGCCGTTCCCTGCCCCATCCGGCATCATAAGCGGCCTGGTATAATCAAGCATATTGATCGACTGCTCTTTTTTATAGAGATACTCTTCCATCGGCATCAAGCCGAATGAGCAATCATCATTTTTTATATGCTCGTACCACTCCTCATAGCTTCCGTACTTCTTCTCATGCAGATACAGGTTGTAAAAATCCTCGTAGGTATATGCAATTGTCTTATTAATCACCGTCTCGCTTCTGTCAAAAAAAATAAAATAGTCAAATACCGACTGATTTATCAGGTATAAATCTGGCAGTGATTTTCTCAGTTCATATACTTTATAGGTATTGGCATAACCGAATACTTCCTTTGTCCGTTTAAAGGAATTGACCTGCAGATTGGCCGCCAGGGAATCTCCCAGGTATTCAAATTCATTTAGTACGGTATCCACCAATACCGCCGCATGTTCCAGTTCACTTTCTCTTGCCTTACTATCGTCTTCACTCAAAAGGGAAAGCATCCGGATATAATATAGGCTGCAAATCAGCAACGGTATAAACAGAACCGTAAAATAAGTCAGAAAATAATGCTGAAGCACCGTACTTTGTCTGTTGTCCTTCCTGCGTTTATGTTTCTTGTTTCTGCTGTTTACCATATCCGTATCTCCTGTTTTTTTATTGACAGCCACATATATTTAGCTATACTATTCTCATTCTATTTCATCATCCCAAATGCTGGCTGAAATGTATATATTCTACTTTTAACATGGATTATTCAATTCTTAAGATATCTGGAAAGTTCCCGGTTTTCCGGGATTTTTCACTGTCTGTTGCAGCAAAAAACCGGACTTCCCATACTGCCGGAAGCGCCGGTTTTTTTTCCACAAAAATGAATTTTTATCTGATTTTGTCTGTTGTAAGATACAGCAGCATATAGCTCTAATCTGGTTATTCTTGTCTTTCCGAGTCGCTTTCATACGGGCAGGGCAAAGCGTTGGACTGTCCGGTTAAATCCACTGCCTTACGGAACATTTCCCCTGACGTTTTCCTTCCTCAATACGTCCTCTCCAGACTCTCCCCCACTGCCAAAGCTATGGATTCTTCCGTCCCATTCACCTCAAGCTGCGCCTTAAACTCGTCCTTTGCATCCAGCTTCAGCCAGGTTACCCTGCCCTCATGCCAGCGCATGGAAAGGCTGGCGCCGCCCTTCAGGCAGATCCCGCAGACATTTCCGCCGTTCAGCTTTTCCGGCAGCGCAGGCAGGAGAACCACACGCCCCTGCTGGCTTAACACCAGCATTTCCAATACGGCTGCGGCAGCTCCCAGGTTACCGTCAATCTGGAATACAAAGCCGTCTCCCATGGGGTGATTATCCATCAGGTTCGGGAAGGTCCCTTTTGCCAGCAGCGCCTGCAAATTCTCATACACCTTTTCCCCTTCCCCGAAATGCGCCCATAAACCGATAATCCAGGCCCGGGACCATCCGGTGTGCCCGCCGCCGTTTTCCAGCCTGCGATCCAGGGAACGTCTTGCCGCCCTCATCAGCTCCGGCGTTTCCTGCCAGGTCAGGGTGGTTCCCGGATAAACGCCGTAAAGATGGGAGATATGGCGATGTCCCGGTTCCGGTTCCTCATAATCCTCCATCCATTCCAGCAGCTGGCCGTAACGTCCGGTTTTTAACTTCGGGAATCTGGAACATACCTCCTGTGCCTTCCTGATCCGCGCTTCTTCCTTACCAAGCACGCCGCAGGCCCCGATATAGCACCGGAACAGCTCCTGGAGAATTTCCACATCCATGGTGGCGCCTTCGCAAAGATGCCCTTCCTTTCCGTCTTTTGTACGGTATGTATTTTCCGGGGAAATGGTAGGCGAGGTCACAAGCGTACCATCCGGCCCCTCCGTCAGAAAATCGTAAAAGAAGCTGACGCTCTGCTCCAGGATATCGAAATGCTTTTCCAGAAAATCTTTATCTTTGGTATACAGGTAATGCTCCCATACATGTGTAGCCAGCCAGGCTTCTCCCATAACCCAGAAGGTGGAGGTAATACATAAATCCTGAGGCGCGGTGTCCGCATAGATATCCGTATTGTGATGGGCTACGGATCCCCGGCAGCCATACATGCGGCGCGCGGTTTCCTTTCCGTTTTCCTTTATCCTTTCCAGCAGTTCAAACAGAGGAAGATGACATTCCGCCAGGTTTCCGCTTTCCGCAATCCAGTAATTCATTTCCGTATTGATATTTATGGTAAATTTGCTGTCCCAGGGGGGCGTCAGGCTTTCATTCCAAATCCCCTGCAGGTTTGCCGGCAGGCTTCCTTCCCGGCTGGAAGCGATCAGCAGATATCTTCCGTATTGGAAATAGAGCGAAACCAGGCCGATATCCTCTTTGCCTTCCTTTACTGCCTGCAGACGTTCATCCACAGGCAATGCCTCCAGCCCGGGATCTTCCTGCGCAAAGGCCAGCTCCAGACGTCCGAAAAGCTTCCGGTAATCACGGCAATGGGCGCTTCGGATTTCTTCATAGGTTTTTCCCCACACCCGATCTAGCCTGTCCCTGCATGCCCCGACAAAATCCTCATGCCGGAAGGAGGTTTCCACCGCAAGGTAGATTTCCGCATTCCGGGCATTTTCAACCGTCAGAGTCTGACCGATGATTCCCACAGTTCCTCCCGATATGCGCACACGGGCTGCGACGCAGAAGGATATCCCGCCTTCCCCGCAGCCAGAGGTAAACCAAATCGTATCTCCTCCCCTTACCATTTCGTCCGTCCAGTTATGGCACCTGCCAAGACGGCAGTCAAAGGAAATGCCTTCCCTGCCCTCCGCGTCCAGTCGGACGGCAAGCACGCCATCCGGATAAGAGGAGAAAACCTCCCTGGTATACCGGGTTTCGTTTGCTGAAAATACGACCTTTGCAATCCCTTCTTCCAGATCCAGCTCTCTCCTGTAATCAGTCACTTCCCCCAGGCCCGGCATATCCAGGGTTAATTCCCCTGCCGGCTGATAGGCTCTCTGGGAATCCGGCACCCCGGAGAGGGCGCACAGGGCCAGTCTTTCCGCTTCCTCTATCTTCCCGTCATGCAGCATTTCCCTGATTTTCTGCAGATTTTCCAACGCATCCGGATTGATTCTGTCCAGCGCTTTTCCGCTCCAGATGCTGTCCTCATTCAGCTTGATAAGCTCATGAGCACATCCTCCGTACACCATACCTCCCAATCTGCCGTTGCCCACCGGCAGAGCCTCGCACCATTGCCGTGCAGGACTTGAATACCATAGCTTCATCTTTTTTCCCCTTTCTTTTAACATTCCATCCGGTTCCAGAATAGCAAACTTTATGGAACATGTATCTGTTCGATTCTTAATGATCCCTGTTCTTTTTTTAAGAAATGCTGTCGCCCATAAGGAAAAGTGACGGAAACCCTGCTGAACACTTACTTTTATCCAACAATCTCCACCCTGAATTCACCTCTCCTGAACTCAGTCCTTCCTTCCGTCTTCCATTCCACTTTCCGTTCCTTATCACAATAGGTAATCTGTGTCACACAGTATTCCCCCTTCTCGTAGCCGTAACCGTCCCCGGCGTCTTCATACAGGGTAAAGCTTCCGTCCGCTCCGGCATAGGCCTGAAGGAGAATCTCCACCTGCATATCCGCCGTGCTGCTGCCGGGCTTGGCCAGGGGCAGGATGGAACCCGCTTTTACGAATACGGGAATGCTGTCCAGATCAGCGGCTGCCGTTATCGTCTGTCCGCCTTCGTATTTTTTCCCGCTGCGAAGATCATACCAGGAGTTACCTGCGGGCAGGTATACTTCCCGGCTTTTTTCCGTTTTATCAAGGACTGCGCCGCCCGCCTCATAATACATGGGCTGCGTTACCGGGCAGACCAGCAGGGACGGACCGAACATGTACTCGTCCGCAATGTCCAAAGCCCTCTCATCCTGCGGGAAATCAAAGGCCAGAAGGCGCATCATGGTTCCGTCCTCCCGCCATACCTGTCCGGCCAGCGAATAAATATACGGCAGCAGGCGGTAACGAAGATGGATCGACGCAAGGATTGCATCATAAAACGGCTCGCCCTTTTTCCCGAAATTCCAGGGCTCCCTTCTGCAGTCCGTACCGTGGCTGCGGAATATGGGCAGGAATGCGCCGTACTGGAACCATCTGACATACAGCTCCCGGTATCCGGGATCCGCGCAGCCTTCTTCATAATCTCCGTTCCAGAACCAGGGTTCCCCCTTCTTTACAAAAAAAGCACCGATATCAAGCGTCCAGTAAGGCAGGCCGCTGGCACAGAAATGCAGGCCCGCCGCAATCTGCTTTTTCAGGGTATCCCAGCTGGCATACGTATCGCCTGACCACAGAATCGTTCCGTATTTCTGGCTTCCGGCATAGCCGTTCCTGGTCAGGTTAACCACTCTTTTTTCCTCTGTGCAGGAGCGCTGCCCCTCATAGAGCGCGCGGGCGTGATACAGTCCGTAGGCGTTGCTTTTCTGGAGGGGCATGCAGCTGCCGGCAGCCTCCACGAATTCCCGGTACATTTCTCCCGGCTCCGGTTTGCACCGTCTTCCCCATTCCGGTGTGACCGGCTCG
>NZ_KE992741.1:79196-110063 GCF_000466465.2 Clostridium sp. KLE 1755 | reverse complement strand
GCTCGCTGGAGTCGCACCACCAGGCGTCCACTCCATGCCGGAACAGCCCCCGTTCCGCCTGCTCCCAGTACAGCCGGCGGCCTTCCCCGGAAAAGGCATCGTAGATTTCACTGGCAGGCAGAAGCAGGCCTTTCTCCAGAAATTCCTGGTAGTTATCGCTCAGTTCACTCATATTCGGCCAGATGGAAATCATAAAATGCACCTTCTGTTCATGCAGCTTTTGTATCATGTCTGCCGGATCCGGGAAACGTTCCCCGTCAAAGGTTTTCTGTCCCCACAGGTTCCCCTTCCAGGACATCCAGTCAAGGACAAGGGCGTCCAGCGGGATTTTCTCCTGCCGGAACCGTTTTGCCGTTTCCACAAGCTCTACGGCGCTTTCATATCTTTCCTGGGACTGGATATAGCCGAAGGCCCAGCGGGGAAGCATGGCGGCCTTCCCGGTAAGCATTCGGAAGCCGCCTGTCACCTCATCCGCGCACTCTCCTGCCAGGAAGTAATAATCCAGATATTCATCCGCTTCCGTATACATATAAGTACCGTACTGTGTATCGTTAAATATGGCAGGGCTCTGGGTGGACAAAAGGATACCGTAGCCTTTATCGGAAAGCAGCATGGGAACGGCGATTTTCAAATTGGCCTGGTGCAGATACTGAGTGGTGTGGCGCAGGTTCCATACGCCCTCCTCCGCCTGTCCCAGTCCGTAAAGATGTTCCTCCGGCGCAAAATCAAGGTGCAGCCTGGTATGATAGAGCTTTTTATCAAAAACGCGGTCAGCCTCCCGGATCCTGCGTTTGATGCCGTCCGGCGTCTGTATCTCTTCTATCTGTGTATTTTCATTCACCACCATGCGGTAGGAATCGAACGCCTCCACGCATTTGCTTTCCCTGTCCCGTTCGGCAAGCAGCAGGCTGCCGTCTGCCCTTTCATAGAAAATGGAACCGGTGCCGCGGGCAATCCTCATCCGCAGATATCCTGTGTCCACCCGGATTTCTTTTTCTTCTTCCTTCCAGCTCCAGAAGCTGCCGCCGTCCAGGGACAAATCGGCCAGCTGCGCCCCCTGTTCCGACGCAAAACCGCCGTTTTCCGTATAGGAAACCCGGATAATCCTGTCCGTCTGCGGCAGGATGCGGATAAGCCCTGATTCCTGTTCCAGATACAGCGCCTTCCCTTCCTGATATACTCCGTTTATTTTTCTTCCTTTTCTGTGCTGTACTTCCAGCATATACATATCCTCCCCTAATCTTTTTTCTGCCTGCCGGGCATCCTTCCCGGCAGGATATCAAAGTAAGCCTTAAAACTATAGGAATATTTTTTCATACACGCCCTGGCCCTGCTGCCTGAAATATCAAAAAACAGATGCCGTACGGTACTTCACAATTTCCGTAAACCATACCTTCATTATAAAGAATATGCGCAGATTTCTTTATAGAGAAATACGACAGCTTTTCACCGCTGATGTCGCATTAACACATATTTGAAGCTGCCGGCAGCGCTTCTGTCTGAAGGGCTTTTGTTTTACAGGACATGCTTACCAAAAAACAAAAAAATGCTCTTTGCAGCCGCTTACAATTGCGACTGCAAAGAGCATCTTCCTGAGGCGTGTCTGAGAATTCATTCCTGCCGCCTGCAAACACTAACCCTTCCAGTGATTCTCAATTTCTTCTTTAATAATATCTACATACCGTTTTGCCTTGCCCACATCATGATTGATGGTATAAACATCCCTCTGTGTAATTTCCAGCTTACAGCCCTGCGCCGCCTTCAGCGTCTTGCGCATGGCGGCCCTGAGCGCGTCCTCATCCAGAACGGTGCCAAGCCCCAGAATGTTGGGCGAAGGCTTCCTGTGGAAAATTATTTTGCTGCCTGCCAGGCGTTCTCCCATATACTCTTCATTGCACCAGGGTGAAATGGAAACCTTTCTCAAATTATCCAGCTTGCTGATACAGGACTCCCAAATCGGATCCACCGGCTCACAGCAGCCGTAAGAAAGCAGCCCGTACTGTCCTGCAATTTTCTGATAGCAGGGGAAAATAAATTCTTCATACATGGCAGGCGACAGTCCAACCGTCTCCTGAGAATCCATAAATCCCCATACATCTTTCGTGGTAAAGGGACGTTTCCCATGTTCCTCCCAGCCAGGCAGTTCATGGTTATAGCACCAGCTGCCCTGCCCCAGCGATTCTCCCGCAACAGTGGGGAGAATGAGCTTATTATCTTCCAGGAAACGATAGTATTCCAGCGTATCGTCCGCAATCCTGTCCATCATTTCCTTAAACAGCTCCGGATAGTCGTAAATATTGTACATCATCTGTTCCATCTTCATAAAATGAACGACCATCTGTGTGGGAACACTGTAAAGGCATCCCATGTTCAGACGCACCGGAAGGATATCACCGAAGGCCTCCTCCAGCGCGGCGCGTCTCTTTTCCGTCCTTTCCAGGTTAACGCCGTAGGTGGATTTTTTCAGTTTGCCATAATCCTCTTCCAGATCCTCTATCACAGGCTCAAACTCATGGCCGACAGAGCCGTTCAGCCTGCGGACCTGAATCTGTATATCAAACAGCGTAAACCAGGTATCATAAGATATCGGAAAATAATCCGGCGTCACCCTGTCATCATCAAACAGCTCCTGATTCAGAAAATTGCTGTACAGCTCCGTTTCTATCTGCCTTGCGAACTCTCCTTCACATCTAAGCCTCTCAGGAATGATTTCCTGCGCAAAGGTGCCAAGCTCCAGGTGGATCATGGGCCGCTTCCCCTGCAGGGAATTGTGCTCATACCATTCTACGATGCGCTTTTTATTCTTCTCAGCCTGGGAAAGCTCCAGCTGTTTCTTCGCCAGCTCCCTCAGTACTTCCCGATCCTTCGGGCTAATATAAAATTCATCCATTTCCTTATCCCCTTTTTCTGGAATGATACTCTTTACAATCCCATTATAACCGGATAGAATAAAATTGCATCGGATGAAATTGCCCCAAAATATCAGAAAATTGCTCAACATAAACCAGGCCTGCAGCTGACTGACGCCGGAAAGGGAACTTCCTATGGGAAAAGAAAATAAAAACAAATTAATGGAACAGTGCCTTACCTCCTGGAGCGCAGATTCCTGGTCGCTCTTTTCCAATCCCAGCCAGACCGCCCAGAGCATCTTTTTCTATATGCAGGAAACCGGTTGTTTTCATACCTTTTACCCTTACTATACCGAGCGGGAAAACCTGAACTCCTTTTTGATTCTGCATACCCTTTCCGGCCGCGGCATCCTGTGCTGTCAGGGGCAGGAATATGAACTGGGCCCGGGGTCAAGCTTTTTTATCAACTGCATGGATTACCATAAATATTTTACGCCCGAAGGCTCCCACTGGGACTTTTTATGGCTGCATTTTAACGGAAGCAATGCCCTTGGCTATTTTATGGAATTTACAAAAAACGGCTTCGGCATCCTGGAAAAACAGGACGGAGCGGCTCCCTCGCGGATAGAAAGCTGTATCCGGCAGATCATGGAGCTTTATTCAAAAAAAGATATCACTACCGAGGTACTTTCTGCCCAGCTGATCACTTCGATTCTGACGGAGTTCATCCTGCGCCGCAACGCCGGCACAGGAAGCGCTTCCGCCGCAGGCGCCCTTTCCCCCGACGATATCCTGATCCCGCCCGGCATCCGGGAGGCGGAACGCTATATCAACAGGCATTTTCAGGAGCCGCTGCTTCTGGATGACCTGGCCCGGCAGCTTCATGTGAGCAAATACCACTTTATCAGGGAGTTTTCCCGGTATGTGGGCAGTTCTCCCCATGAATACCAGATCGAACTGCGGCTCTCCTACGCCAAGGAGCTTTTGAAATACACGGATCTGCCGATAAATGAAATTGCCGAACGCTGCGGGATCAACCAGGCATCCCATTTTATAAACCTTTTTAAATCAAGGGAGCATATTACCCCGCTGCAGTTTAGGAAAAGCTGGAAGCCTTGAGGGAAGGGGACGCTTATGATTGGCGTGCAGTGAGAAGGGAATGTGATATGGATACTCTTTAAGTATTGACGCTGGTACCGGTAATTTTCGCAGCACTCGTTTACATAGATAACCATCAGGACAAAAAAACAGCTATCCTCTACGTCCATAGAGGATAGCTCGCCGTCCTTTCCGCCGTCCGATCCTGTGGCAGCCGGCCGTAATTTATTGTTCCATGCATCAATCCTGTACTTTCACAAGCCGGAGCACATTTACCGAATAAGCCGGCGCCGTATAATAAAAATGGGACGATGCACCCGAGTGGCTCTGTAACACATCATGGACCTTTTCCGGTTCCTCAAAACTGTTTTCCGCCTGCTTTTCACCTGTGAGCAGGGTAACCTGATAAGCATCCTCCACCTGGCAGTCCAGGGTAATTTCCACCGCATCCTCCTCCGGCGACATATTCACTATCTTGATAATCACTTCTGAGGGGGAGTCACAGACTACGGAAGATAAAGAGGGAAAGCCGGGCACATTTACCTGATGAATACATTCCCCGTTCACATACAGCTTCATCTGCTTTCCATCCACCTCATACCTGAAATGATTAAACTCCCCGTAACGAAGCTCTGCAATACGTTCCTCGTCAAGGTTCCTGTCACTGGGAAACCTCTGTTCACGGAAGGTGCTTACCCCATTTTCCAGCGTCCAGACAAAGGGCTTCACATTGGCGGCATTCCACTCTTTCGGGGGATGGGTTTCATCCGCCATATAGACTTCCTTCGGCATACGGCCGCTGTATACACCCAGACAGATTTCCCTTCCCTCCTCTGCATAGATATCGATGTCAAAAGTCCCGGAGGTAACCTGCTCTTCACCAAATACGGCAAAAACCCTGTCCTTATCCACCCGGTAAAGCTTTTCCGCTTCTGCCCGCTGTTCTTCATCCGGCGGCAGAATACAGCTGCTCCCCTCTTCTTCCTTCACTCTTCCCATCAGCTCATGGGTAACTCCCACGGGCGTCCCGTTCCAGGAAGCATTTCTGTAACGCAACCCGGCCTGTCCCATCAGGGAGGCCATTCCCTTTACCGGCCGGTATAAAGTCCCTGTCTCCACATCCGCCTCCACCACATCTTCACCGCGGCTGTTTCCAAACATTTTCCAGACATAATAGGTAGGGATCGCTATGCTTTCCCGTTGGTTAAAGCGGATAAGGTTAGGAAACCAGGCATTGTAATCCACATTTTCAAGAAGAGGCGCATAAGAAGCCAGCTCCACCACATCCTGGTTGCGTTCCATGCCGATCAGGAAGGCAGCTTCTCCCAAAGCTCCGTACAACTGGCCTACCCAGCCCCGGACTACTGCCAGCTCTCCCAGAAAAATTTTCGGGTTCTTCCTGTCGTAATTATCATAATAATTTGTATTTTCCGCAAAGAATTCCGCAGTGCTGTAAAAATGCTCATCCACGATATCCGCCTGCAGGCCTTTTTCCTCCAGATGGGTATTGGCTATCAGCCGGATATGGGGATACCGTTTTCTTATGGCATCATAGAATTTCCGGTAGCGTACTTCATATACCTCCCCTGAATTTTCGTTACCGATCTCTATATAATTCAGTCTGAACGGCTCCGGATGCCCCATCTGCGCCCGCAGGCTTCCCCATTCAGAGGTTTTATCCCCTATGGCGTATTCGATTGCATCCAGCGTATCCTGAAGCATTGCCTCCAGCTCTTCCCCTTCAAAAAATTCAGGCATCCTTCCCTGGCAGGTCAGGCCGCAGTTGCACACATACAGCGGCTCCATGTCCAGATCCTCGCACAGCTGAAGATATTCATGGAAGCCCAGCCCATTATAGCTGCGGTAATGCCACATCAGCTGATGTCCGGGCCGTTCCCAGACAGGCCCCACTACATTCTTGAACTGCATGGCTGTTTCCGGGGAAAAACCTTCCACAATGCATCCGCCGGGAAAACGGAGGAAACGGGGCTTCAGATCTCTCAGCTTTTCCACCAGATCCCTGCGCAGTCCATGCCCCATGTAGGTATCCTCCGGCATCAGGGAACAGAAGCCGAAATTCACTTTTCCGCCTTCCGGGCAGCGGATTACCAGCCTGGCATTCCTGCCGTCACCATCCGCTGCAAAGCTGCCGTCATACCGCACATAGCCGTCACCCTCCAGAAGGAAATCCCGCTTTCCGAATTCATGTGCATCTTCCTCCACAGAAACACTTACTTTAACCGGGGTTTCCGTCCTGGCAAACATATAAAAATGATACCGCGCCCCCTCTTTCGGGGCAATTCCGCAAAAGCCCGTATTATACAGCTCACCGCCCTTTTCAAAAGCAACGGCGAGGGATACCTGTCTGTGGGCATTCAGCGTATCGTCTCTGTCCAGGCACATCTGTGCGTGATTTGTGTACCAGGCCGGAACAGGAGTATACGGCGTCCCGTTTTTCCTGATCCATCGCGAGAGTCCCTCCCCATGATTAAATTCATCTCTCCAGCCTGCCCTGCTGACGAGCGCATAGCCATCCTGCTCCGTATGGCAGTCCTTAGGCTCAATGGAATCCTCAAAGCTCCTGTTCCTGAGAAGTTCCGGATATAACCCGCCGTCTCCCGCCCTGTTGATATCTTCGAAAAAAATACCATACAGATTGGGGGCTGTTGGAAATCTTTTATTTTCTGTACGAACTGTTATTCTGCTCATTTACCTGCCTCCCTTTATGGTATGCCTTTTCTTGCGGCATACCTTCTCTTACGGCATACCTTCCCTTACGGCATGCCTCCTCTTTCGACATACCTTCTCTTGCGACATGCCTCCCCTTACGACATACCTTCCCTTTCCGCCGACAGCAGGCCAGGCGGATCCACCCACGAATCCGCCTGACGGCTGCCGCGGTGCCCAAAGCTCCCGCAGCCTGCTGCGTAAAAATTAAGCGCTTACTTTGTAAGCCTCTTATTTACCAATCACTCTTTTATAGCAATACCCTCTGTCGCTCTTATCCTCCACAGCCTTAACCTCAAAATACACCACGCCGTTTTCACGCGCGGTAATATTTACCTGCGCACAGCCATCCTGCACTGCGGCTCTGTCCGCTTCCACAAAGGGCTTTGCAGCTTCCTTCAGCAGCTTCTTCTGCTCCTCTGAAAGGCTGGAGGGTTCGCCCATGGCATGCCACAGCTTCAGGGGATTGCAGGTGGCCTCATCCACAGTTTTGGTCAGGATAAAGCATTCCTTTCCTTCGATGGGCAGCTGGTAGGTATGGCATATATCCTCGCCGGTTCCTTCCAGGGTCATATTCCACACAATTCCCCTGTAGCTTCCGTCCTCCCGTTTCACGATAACAGCCTCATCCGAACGGTACACGCAGGTTCCCTGCAAATCCTTGAAGAATTTAAAGGTCCAGAAGGTAGGCTTGGGGATCCCGCCGTTTGCCACCAGTCCGAAGCCGCCGTGGAAGGGTGTAAAAGGAACTCCCAGCTCCTCAAAAATATCTCCGAAGGTCCAGTAGGAATAGGATTCGTTCACATCTCCCAGACGGGACAGCTGTCTTGCAATATAGGCGGCGTTCCTGTTGGTATCATGCAGCGGGCAGTTGGGAATATAGGAAGTGTTGAACTCTGTAATATGTATTTCCATTCCCTTAAATTCCTCAAAGCTGTCAACAATATCCCTGGTCGTCTGCAGATTGGCAAAGCCTTCCTCCGGCTCCCTTAGCTTTGCATAGCCGTAATGGCCGTCCTTCTCCGGCAGCTCAGTGGTATAATGATGGCGGGTTACGAAATCCACCGGGATGCTTTCCTTCCGGCAGAATTCCATAAACATGCGTATCCACTTTTCATCCTCCACGCCGCAGATAGCGGGACCGCCCACGCGGAACCGGGAATCCACTTCCTTTATCGCCGCAAAGGTACGGGCGAACAGCTTAAAATACTCCTCCATGTCCGCATCCTTCCAGAAGCCCGGCAGGTTCGGCTCATTCCAGACCTCGATGGGCCAGGTTACCACCTCTTCCTCCCCGTAACGCTCCATCAGATGACGGAGGGTTGCCTGCACCAGCGCGCACCATGCATCATAGCTTGCCGGCGGCGTCACATTCCCCTTCCAGTAAAACACGGTCTGCTCTCCTGAAGCCATCTTATCCGGCATGAAGCCAAGCTCCAGAAAAGGCCTGATATTCAGCTTCAGGTAGCTGTCCATCACAAGATCCAGATAAGTAAAATTATATTCCGCATGCTTCTTCCCGTTTTCGTCCGTGTACTCCTGATAGATGGCCATATCGTCGGAAAACAGGCCGTGGCCGCGGATATGGGAAAATCCGATCTCCTCCTGCACCAGGGCCAGCTGTTCCTGATATTCCTTCTGCAGCGCCAGCCCCATGCGGCCTGTGCCGATGCAGTAATCTACTTTGTTGTTAAAAGGGATTTGCGCATCCTTTTCAATCCTGAAACATTTTGTACTGTCCATTTTTTTGTCTCTCCTTATATTTGTTTTTTATACTTTTTATAACCCTGACCAGATAATATTGCTCACATTCCAGAGCCCCTCTGCATACCATTCCCCGGGCCGGAATGGCACAAACCACGCCGCGGCAAGCTGTTCCTGGGGATCGATTACCAGCGAGCAGGAACCGGAACCCTCATGCATATAGGTCCCTTTGGAATAATGGAATCCGGGACCTTCCCTCCGGTCAAAGCCTATCGCATATTTCCGATCCGGCTCATTGGCTCCCCAGCAATAATCAGGCACCTGGAAAAGAGAAGAGGCCGTCATTTTTTCCACCGTTTTTCTTCCCAGTATCCGAACCCCGTTCCAGGTCCCCATGCCAAGCATCATATTGGCAAATCGAATCAGATCACAGGGAGTGGAGAAAAGACCGCCGCCGGTTTGGGGAATCTGTTCCCAAACTGTAGGAATCTGACTGCTGCTGTCTGCCGATCTTTCTATCTCTTCCTTCTCTTCTTCCGCAAGAAGGTTTATCCTTTTTATTTTATCCGCCTTGGCCGGTAAGAAAAAGGTATCCTGCAGTCCCAGCGGTTTTAAGATATTCTCATCTATATAGTTTTCCGCCTTCATCCCGCTTACTTTTCCTATTACCGCCCCAAGGATCGCAAACCCAAAACTGCAGTATTGCCATTCCTTTCCCGGTTCTCTTCTCATTCCGCAGGACAGGGCCGGCGTAAGCCAGTCAAATTTTTCGCCCGCTTTCCAATTTTTTGCCGCTTCCTCAATATATGCCCATGGGGAGGGGGAATCCTCCTCCGGAATACAGTCTGCAGTTCCTTTGATTATCATTTCCCCTCTCCCTTCTGCAGCCCTCAGCCCACAATCACTTCCATCTCCACCTGCGAAAGCGCCGGATCCAAATCCCGTCTTGCAGACAGATCAAAGACCGGTTCCCCATGGATGTTAAAGTGCACTCTGTGGATTCCATCGCAGCGAAGATGATGCTCCAGCGCGTCCTCCGCATGATAGGCTATCATCAGATTCCCCTGTGCGTCCGTGAAAAAGGAATTGTGGCCGGGGCCGTAGATTCCTTCCACCGAATAATAGGAAAGAACAGGCGTACACCGTTTCTTCCATACGGAAATATCCAGCAAGTCATCCTTTGCATCCGCGGTCAGCAGGCCCAGCGCATAGGTGTAGCCGTCCGCCGCACCGCCTGAATACGTCAGGTACACTTTTCCGTCCGCAATAAATGCATAAGGGCCTTCATTATTGATGGTATGGTTCACATTCTCCCAGCCATAAAGCGGCCTGGTAAGCAGTACCGGATCGCTGGAAAGCTGCCAGGGCTGCTTCTCATCCACTTCTGCAATATACAGCATGGAACCCGTATCATATGGCGTGCCGATATTCCTGCGGTAAGACCAGACCACATAGGAGCGCTCCCCTGCTTTCAGGTATGTCATATCCAGCGTGATGCCGTCCTCCGTCAGGAAGCTGCCGTCCTTTTTACGTATCCTCACCGGTTCTTCCCAGCTTTCCGGATCGATGAGGCTTCCGCCCTTTTTCAGCTTCATCAGATGGCACTGCGGTCCCCATTTTTTGCCGCTTATGGCAAACAGGATATACAGCTCTCCGCCGATTACATGAAATTCCGGTGCCCAGAAGGTCTGGACAAACCCGCGTTCTTCATCCAGGCCCAGTATCAGATGCTGCTGCGTTTCCTCCCGGAACAGTCCTGCCACATCCTCCGACTCCCTCACATAAAAGCCCACATCATTCAGGTTGTCGTTGGTGGCAATAAAATAATAACGGCCTTCCCATGGGAAAATAACAGGATCCCCGAAGCCGCAGGCCAGCGGGAACTGATACTGCTCATTCTGCACGGTCCCGCGGATGCTGAAGGCGCCCGGACTCTGGAAATCCAATCCGTCCAGCTCCCATTTTACCTGTTTTTGTACGGAAGAGCCATCCGAATACAGCACGGATGCCCGTACATTTTCGACCTCCGAAGCCGTGCGGGCCCAAATACGTTTTGGCACCTGCACTTTTACAGAATACAGCCTGTTCCAGTAAAGCGCCGTTTCATCACACAGCTGTGTGCTTATCTCCACGGAATTTCCTTTTTCGGCTCCCTCCGGCGCCTGTCCCGGAAGCTCCTCCGCATAAACGCCCGGATGCGCCGGGGATATACCGGTTAAGCTGCAGATATCCTTCACTTCATTTTGATAGCTGTTTCCCAGATCATCCTGCCACAGGATGCAGTACTCTCCCGTATTTTTATCATACCTGCACTGCGCCCGCTCCACATATGCGTCCCCATGAAGGGGCAGGAAACCGATTTTCTTAAATTCCTTAAAGTCAGCGGTTGTCCAGAGCAAAACGCTCCCTCTGCTGTCTTCATCCGCGCTGCCGTCCTCATTGACCCTGACGGCAACAATGCCAAAGCCGCCCTCCGGCATTGCAAAAATCCGGGGATTCTTTACCCCCTTTGCATGAATGATATCCGCATCATCCACCGCCGCTTCTGCAAACAGGATTCCATAATTATTGTTCAGCGCTTCATAATTTTTCCCGTCCCTGCTGCAGGCCAGATGGATGCTGCGGGAAAGCCCTGCGGGATATTGTGCAACGTCCGTTTCCCTGGTATATACCATGATCCGGGCTTTCGTTTTCGTATAATTTTCTGCCATGCTGTCTTTCCTTTCCGCGTAAAATTATCCTTTTTCTATTGCGATGCGTTTTAAATCCTTCCAATCCATTCCGAATGGCTGTGCCCGCGCAGGAATACGGGAATCCGACTGATATCCGCAGGCACGGTCACGCTTGTGCCTCCCTCATACTTCGTCCCATCGTAAATCAAGGTCCATACGGTTCCTTCCGGCAGATAAACCTTGCGTTCCCATGTATTCTCATAAACAATCGGCGCAACAAGCACATCCGGGCCGAACATATACTGATCCTTCAGCTCCCAGCATGCCTTATCCTCCGGGAATTCATAAAACATGGTCCGGATCACAGGGCTTCCTTCCTCATGCGCTTCTTTCATCAGTTCCCGGGTGTACGGCCGCATCTCTTCCCTGAAACGGATATACTTTTCCAGAATCGGCGTGTTTTCGTCACCGAAGCTCCAGATCTCATTATCCGCCCCCGTGGGCATGGTGGGCGAGCCGTCGCTGTGGGTTAACGGCGTCTGGGGCACTCTGTCTCCGTGAAGCCGCATCACCGGGCAAAACGTCCCCCACTGGAACCAGCGTACCAGCAGCTGCCGGAATGCCGGATCATCCGGGTTTCCGCCGGAAAAGCCGCCGATATCGGTAGTCCACCAGGGAATTCCCGCGATACCCATATTCAGTCCGGCGCAAAGCTGTTTCCGGAAAGTCTCCCAGTCACTGTGAATGTCCCCCGACCAGACAAGAGCACCGTATCTCTGGCTGCCTGCCCATGCGCAGCGGATAAGGTTCACGGCAGTTTCCATACCGGCCTTCCTCTGTCCCTCGTAAAAGGTTCTGGCATAAAGCTGGGGATAAATATTTCCGATTTTGGTTGCCGGCCCCATAAAATAACGGTAGTTATCATAATCGTATACCGAAAATTCCGGCTCCGCCTCATCCAGCCAGAACACCTTGATTCCGTAATCATAGTAATTTTTCTTGCAAAGCTTCCATACATAATCCCGCGCCCTGGGATTGGTAGCGTCAAAAAAGGTATTTTCCCCTTCAAAACGCATGGCAATCTCCACGCCGCGTTCATTTTTAATCAGCAGGCCGTTTTTGCGCATTTCTTCATAGTTTTCGCTTGTCAGGTTAATCTGCGGCCAGATGGATACCATCAGCTCCATCCCGTATTCCCGAAGCTCGTCAACCATCGCTTTGGGATCCGGGAAATCCGCTTCATCGAACCTGAAATCCCCGCATTTGGGCCAATGGTAAAAATCCACCACAATCACGTCCACCGGAACCCCTCTTTTATGGTATTCCCTGGCGACCTTTAACAGCTGCTCCTGATTCCAATAGCGAAGCTTGCACTGCCAGAAGCCCAGCCCGTATTCCGGCATCATCGGTACGGTCCCTGTGGCCTTCGCATAAGCTTTTTCTATTTTCTCCGGCGTATCCCCCGCTGTAATCCAATAATCCATCTGCTCCGTGCTTTCCGCATACCATTCAGTCAGATTTTTACCAAATACGACTTTTCCTACCGCCGGGTTATGCCAGAGGAAGCCGTATCCCGCATCAGAAAGGACAAATGGTACGCTGGCCTGGGAATTGCGATGCGCAAGCTCAAGCACACAGTTTTTGATATCCAGAAGCTCCTGCTGGTACTGGCCCATCCCGAACAGTTTTTCCTCTTCTCTTGCCTGGAAGGTTACCGTAAGCTCATAATCCCCTCCCAGCCTCGGCCGGAAATGCCTGGAATGATTATTTAAAGCGCCGCCATGGCCTGCTTCCTTTAAGAGCAATTCCCCCTTCTGGTTATAAAAACTGATTTGACAGCGTTTTTTCCATTGGCACACCTCCAGGCATGCCGTAATCCTGCCGTTGGTTATGCTGCCTGTAAAGCCGTCCTTTATCTGAATGACGGCTTCCGTTTCCTCTGCGGGAAGCAGCGCATAGTCCGTATCCTGGATTTCCCTCATCATTGCCGCCCTGACCCTGAGGGAATCTTTCCCCCAGGGTTCAATACGCAGCACTTCCCCGTCATTTTCAAACAGAATTGCATTATTTTCCATTCTGATGTAATCCATCTGTTTTCCTCCTGCCGCATCCGTGCAGCTTATCTTTTCCTATTTTGTAAGGAAAGCCATGATTTCCCCTGCCGGCTTCTTTTCCGCCGCCGGCTTTTCGAAGAAGGTCATCATTTCGCAATCCTCCCGGGAAAACGCCTCCCAGCGCTCCATCTGTGCGCCGTCCGCATCCGCGCCGTTGGGATCTCCCTTTTTAATGAACTCCGCCCAGTAGTTACACATCTGCCGGGCCAGATCATAATGCTTTCCGGTGAAGGGCCGCCAGCATTTTGCCAGGGTTTCAAAGAAGAACCACAGGTCGGAGGAATGGAAGGCTCCCGGCTGATCCCATCCGGGGATCTCGGGGCCAAATTCATACACATAGCATGGCTGCACGGCTCCTGCCGCCCTGCGGACCTCGCACATTCTGCGGATTCCCATCTCCACGGAATTGACCAGGCAGTTTTCCTTTGCCGCCTTCAGGCCTTCCTCCGCCTTAATAAGGGAAAGAAACTCTTCTGCCCTGTCCCCAAACTTTTCCTGCGCCTCTTTTTTCAGCGCCTCCATTGTTTCCGCCTGGGGCATGGTCAGAAATTCGTTGTTGGTAAAGCCTGTCATCATCGGCACATCCAGGAATTTCCCTGCCGCCATGTTGTTCCAGTAGGTATCGGTCTGATATACGCCGTCGGGAATGGTGCCCCAGAACGCGCCGAAGGCATCGTTTTTATCCCGGATATACTCCGCGGGAAGCGTCCTTGCTTCCTCAATGGTCTTTACACCCAGGAAATCCAGGAAGCGTCTTCCCTGATCCAGAGCCTCTTCTCTGGAAAGCTTCATGCGATCCACGAAAGGATCATGAAAAATACCGCTCTCCACGATGGCCTTCTGTATGTAGCCTTCATTTTTCAGGCAGTTCAGCTGGGTCAGGACGCTTCCGCCGCCCGCCGACTGTCCGCCGATGGTAATATTCTCCGGATCCCCGCCGAACGCCGCAATATTCCGCTTCGTCCAGAACAGGCCGTACTGCTGATCCAGATTTCCGAAATTGGCGGGCGCCTGGGGCGATTCCTCCCACAGCTGCGGGTGCGCCAGGAAGCCGAACACATTCAGCCGGTAATTTACCGTCACCACCACAATGCCGCGGCGTGCCAGCCGCTCTCCGTCGAACTCCATTTCCGCAGGGTTTCCCCACTGCAGCCCGCCGCCAAAATACCATACATACACGGGCAGCTTATCCGTTTCGCTCACAGCGGGTGTCCACACATTCAGGTACAGGCAGTCTTCATTCATGGGAATGGTGGGATCCACATTCCATTCCCTTGTATAAATATTTTCTTCATTCAGCCCCGGGATGCTCTGCATGGAAATGGGCGCAAATTCCAGGCAGTCCCTGACTCCTTCCCAGTCTTTGGCAGGCTGCGGCGCCCTCCACCGCAGATCTCCCACCGGCGGGGCGGCAAAGGGAATTCCCTTAAAGGAAATTACCCGGGGATCCGCCGCAGGGATGCCGCGCACATATCCGTTTTCCGTCTTTACTGTTTTAAGCATTAATTCACCCCTCCATTTCCACTCTGAACATAAGCACGCTGCAGGCCGGGATGGTAAAGGTAAGCCCTCTGTCCGTCAGGCGGAAATCAGTAAAGTCTTCCTCGGTTACCCGCTCCGGCTCCTCAAAGCTATTATAAGCCTGCATCTTCCCATGTACAATACGGGCGCTTACATGCGCAGGTTTCTTTTTGGTCAGCACCAGTTCTATTTCCTTTTCCGCCTCCGTGCACAGGTTGTTTAAGGTGACGGTCAGCACGCCGTTTTCATCCACAGAAACGGATTCCTGTACCTCCGGCACCATTTCCGTCTCCTTCACGCCGGTTTTGCCCGCTCCCTCCAGCCAGCTTTCCACAAGATCCGCATCCTGATGATACTTATACATATGGAATACATGGTAGGTGGGTGTGAGCAGCATTTTCTTCCCTTCCGTCAGGATTACGGACTGAAGCACGTTTACAATCTGTGCGATGCAGGCCATTTTAATCCGGTCGCAGTGCTTATTGAAAATATTCAGGGAAACGCCTGCGGTGAGCGCATCCCGCATGGTGTTCTGCTGATACAGAAAGCCCGGATTTGTGCCCGGCTCCACATCATGCCAGCAGCCCCATTCATCCACCATCATGCCGATCTTTTTCTCCGGATCATAGTGATCCATGATAGCGCTGTGGCGCATGAGCACTTCTTCAATTCCGTAAGCCCTGGACAGGGTATTGAACCAGGCTTCTTCGCCAAACTCCGTGGCGCTTCCCTTATGCAGTCCCTTTTCCACGCCCGCATAATAGTGTACGGACAGGCCGTCCATAAAACCGTGGGCCTCCGCAGGGGCAGGGCTTCTGAAGCACTCCCGCAGCACCGTGTCCGTCCATTCATAATCGTCCGCGTTGGCCCCGCCGCAGATTTTGAAAATTGGGGCCGTCCGGTCATAGCAGCGGATGTAGGTCTGGTATCTGCGGTACAGCTGGGCATAATAGTCCGGCGTCATGTTTCCGCCGCAGCCCCAGTTTTCATTGCCCACGCCGAAATAATCCACTCTCCAGGGCTTTTCCCTGCCGTTTTCCCGGCGCCAGTCCGCCATGGGGGACACGCCGTCCAGGGTCATGTATTCCACCCATTCGCTCATCTCCTGTATAGAGCCGCTTCCCACGTTTCCGTTCACATAGGTTTTGCAGCCCAGCTGTTCGCACAGCTCAAAAAATTCATGGGTGCCGAAGCTGTTATCCTCGGTGACGCCGCCCCAGTTGGTGTTCACCATTTTCTTCCGTTTTTCCTTCGGGCCCACGCCGTCCTTCCAGTGGTATTCATCCGCAAAGCAGCCGCCCGGCCAGCGCAGTACCGGAACCTTCATTTCCTTTAACGCTTCCACCACGTCAGTGCGCATGCCGTTCACATTGGGAATTTCGGAATTTTCTCCCACATAAAGCCCTTCATAGATGCATCTACCCAGATGCTCGCTGAAATGTCCATAGATTTCCGGGTTGATGTGTCCCAGTTTTTTATTCTCGTTAATATATAATGTAATCACTTTCCTGCCTCTCCTTTTTCCTTCTGTCATTTTCCTTGTTCCGCCGGGCGCTCCTTTGCGGCCGCTCCAAAGCGCCGCCCGCAAAAGGCGCTGCCCGGTACGGATATGTCCCTTGCCGGACCGTCACAGCCCTTTTACCGAAAAGTCCCTGAAATCTCCATGCCCTCCCGTACTTTTCAGGGCATAACAGAAAATTCCGATCCGGTATCCTACAAACATATCCAGTGTAAAAACCATATCCAGCGGACTTCCCACCGTCTCCCAGTCACCCGGCGCCTGACGGAAGGCAAAATATGCCTTATCCGCGCGTTCTCTGTAATCAAATACTATCTGCAGCTCAACAACCGCCTCTTCTATCGGTTTCCTGAATTCCAGAATGCCGCCGTCTGCAGCTTTCTGCAGATACAGCAGGTTTTTCTTCCCGTTTTCCACGGCAATGCCTATCTGCCCGTACCGCCCCTGCAGCGCGCACAGTCCGGCATAATCCCCTTCCTTCAGGCCGGAGGAATCCAGTGTCACCTGGCAGACGCAGCCCGGTTCCAGGGTCCGCTGGGTCAGGGTATTCCTGGCGTCAGTCAGTCCGGCGGCCACATGGCCTGTTGTCAGCCGCAGCCATCCGGGCCGGGCCGTAAACGACCAGCAGGACGGGATGGGATTATGGTTCCACTGCCAGGGAAGCGCCAGCCTGTTTTCCTCATGGCAAAAGCTGTCGCTGATAACAAGCGGCCGGGCCGGATAAGGGGCAAAAGGCACCGGGAAATGCGCCGGAATGATCCTGCCCGCGCCCTTTCCTTCCTCCTGTGCTTCCATTCCCAGGATCGGCCAGTCATCCTCCCAGCGCGCAGGCATCAGAAACGGTATCCGTCCGGAAGCGCCCCTGTCCTGGAACAGCATGGCATACCAGTCTCCCGCCTCGCTGTCAATCAAAGTGCCCTGCGCCACGCCATGTCCGGAAAAACCGCAGTCATCATCCATCAGCACCCGGAATTCAAAAGGTCCCTCCAGGCTGCGGGAACGGTAGCATACCTCCCTGCGCCCGCCGTTTTGCGGCCAGTCAATCAACAGCAGGTAGAGAAAACCATTCCTTACAAGCGCCCGGCAGCCCTCGCAGCGCAGCCGCATGCCTTCCTTCTTTGTTTCAATAAGCACCCTGCGCATTCCGCCTTCCCTGACGCCACCCAGATCCGGCTCCAGCTCCACGATGCAGATTTTCCCGTTCCCATACACCAGATAGGGGAGCCCCTCCCAGAACAGGAAGGACATATCGTGGAACACCTCCCCGATTTCCGCCCTGTCCCAGCCGCTCTTTTCTATATCATCCGTAGAAAAAATATAGGTTTTCCCGCAATCATGGCTGACAAAGCAGGCGTAAAAGCGTCCATTGTGCCTGGTAAGGCTGGTGGCCCACTGCCCTTTTCCATAGGCGTTCCTGCCGTTTTCCAAACGGTAAATCCCGTTGTCTTCCAGCGTTTCAAACACATAGGAAACGATTTCCCAGTGACACAGATCCTTCGAACGAAGGATCGGCGCTCCGGGAGTGTAAAACATGGTAGTGGATACCATATAGTAGGTGTCCCCCACCCGGAGCAGATCAGGGTCCGGCATATCCGCTCCGATAATCGGATTTCTGACTTCCATAATGACTCCTTACTTCCTGTATTTTCTCGGGTCAAGCTCATATACTTTCCCTTCTTCCAGCTTTGCAAAAGGCCCGGGCACCCGGCAATCCCCATAATATGGACCGTAAAAATCATCCGCGGTTTCCATGGAAGCAGCCACCGGAAGCACCTCCTCCGGCTTTGTCACGTATTTCTGTCTTCCGGTTCCGTGATGCCTCATCTCCGGCAGGCTGTCCGCCCCGGCAAATTCCAGAGTCAGCTTTTCGGTATCCACATTGACGTTAAACCAGCCCGCCTGCCCTTCCCTGTCAAAGCCGTAAAATTCCCTCCAGGCATCCAAATCCAGACAGTTTTCCGGTGCGGGATACAGAATCCGCAGATAACCGCCCGGCATTTTCACATACAGATTGCCCTGGGAATCGTTGTCCCTGGTCGGGAATTTGATTGCCGCCTCCCCGCAGTCATAGAACAGGTTGTTCATAATCCTGGCCTCCCTGGAGGTTCCGCCCCTGCCGTTTCCGGCAATGCGGAAGGCCACCGGCTTGACAAAATATCCCGCGCTGCGGCATCTTCCGATCAGATTGTTCACCACATGCAGACGATCCGTTCCTTCCCCGTAAACCGCATATCCGTTGACAACTCCCTTTTCCTCCATCTTGTACCAGCCCGTGGAGCCCGGCTCTGCCGGCACATCCTCCGGACGGAACCTGCCTTCCACATTCCAGAAAATATTGTTGTCTATCAGGTTGATGCCGTCCCTGGAGCATTCTATGAAAATCGCTTCCCGCTGTTCCAGTCCGTCCAGGAACAGGTTCCGGGTGATTCTGTTGTTTTCATTTCCCACATCCATCCACAGATGGTCGGCACGGAAGGTCCTGGTAAAAATATTGCGTCGGATCAGGCTGTTGACGCTGTTATGTACTTTGATGCCCCCTGCTTCCCAGGAAAGCTCCATTTTCTGCCAGCCGGTTCCTTCTATATAATTGTCCTCAATCAGCAGATCCGTGGCAAACATGCCCGCGATGCCGCAGACTCCCACATCCTTTATTTCACAGCCTCTGATCACCGTATGGCCGATCACCTGATCCGGATCATAGGTGTGGTGCCAGCATTCATTTCCGATATCGATCCCCACGCCGTTGGACCAGTCAATTTTACAGTCCTCAATAATCCAGTGGTGTCCCCGATAACAGGATATGGCTCCCCTCTGGGGAACCGGGGCGCCGGTGGCCGCGTGAGCGCAGGTCAGCCCCTTCACCCGGATGTAAGAAAGGAACGGCACCTCGGGAGCAAAGCACTGCTCCCTGCAGGTAAGCTCTATCAGATGCTCCGCCGGATCCCCGTCATCCTCCAGACGGAAATGCACGGTCTGTCCGTTGGCCTCCACCCAATAGGAACCGGGCGTCTCTCCCAGCTGATAATACAGCGCCACCTGCTTTAACGGCTTCCCATCGCAGAATACCATGCCTCTGCGGTTTAAATAGGTGGTCATGTCTGTTTTTTCATATTCGATAAAAAGGCGGTCATGTAGGATGTTAACTGCGCAGAAGGGATTATAGCCCTTAAACTCCTCCGGATTCAGCCTGGTTTCCCAGATCCGCATTCCCTCCGGCAGGTTTTTCCCCATGCCGGGGATGCGCAGATTCCAGCCTTCGCTTACGCTGAAAGTATCCGCAATTACAGAAGCTTTGATAATTGCCTCGCTGTCCCCGAAAGCTTCAAAGCTCACCATTTCCTCCGGGCCGTTCCCGCCTCTGACAGGCCGGACGCATTCCCGGTAGACGCCGCCGTGTATCCAGACCCTCGTTCCCGGCCCGGCCAGATTGGCCGCCGCCTGAATAGTGGCAAAGGGATGCTCCGGGCTGCCGTCATTTTCATCACCGGCCTGAGGGTGCGACGGGTTCACATGATATTCCCTGGTAAAAACCGGCGTTTTTTCCCAGAAAGCAAACCGCTCCCCGCCCGGCAGGCGTTCCTGTCCGTCCTCCTCCACTCTTCCGGGCACGCTCAGCACCGCCTGATAAGCGCTTTTGGGGCGAAAGCCGTCAGCGAACAGAAGGGGATAGCTTCTTTCCTTGCGAAAGCCGGTCAGCCAGCTGTCTTCATCCTGCATTCCCCAGAAGGTGACTCCGGTGATGTCCGCAAGCCCTTCCTTTTTTGCCCGGGTGAGTATGGTGAACACCTCCCTGTAGCGTGCAGCCAGCGCTTCCATGGATGGACGGGACGGATCCGGATTATGGATGTCCAGCTCCGTAACCTGCACCTGGAGCCCCAGCGCGCCGAATACGGAAACCGCCTTCTCATATTCCTCTAAGGACGGCGTCTGCATGGTCATATGCGACTGCATACCGATGCCGTCCACAAGCCCTTCCGCCATCAGCGGCCTTAAAATCTGCTCACAGATAACGTCCCTCTTCCAGGGCACAAAAGTATCATAGTCATTATAAAATAAATCCACTCCCGGAGCGCAATATTTCCTGGCAAACCGGAAAGCCTGCAGGATGAAATCCTCTCCCACGGTTTCCGTCCACCAGGATCTGCGCAGCGCCCCGTCTTCCACAGCTTCATTCACCACATCCCATGCATAGATGATTCCCGGATACTCCTCCTGGACAAAGCAAAGCACGCTGCGGATGTACCCTTCCAGCCTGGCCAGCATGGTTTCCCTGTCCACAAGGGGCGCATCCTCCCTGTCGCTGTAGCTTTCTGTAAAAAACCAACGGGGCGTCTGGTTATGCCATACCAGCGTATGTCCCCGCATTTTCATGCCGTTTTCCCTGGCAAAATCCAATGCCACGCGTATTCCCTGAAAGCTGACTGCGGGACAGCGGTCATGCGCCGCGGGGTTTCTCCTGTTTTCTTCTTCATCTAACAGATGCTGTGGCTTCATTTCGTTTTCGCATGTTAAGGAATCGTACTGGCATAGAAGCGCTTCCTGCGCCCTTGCATCGGAAAAAGCCTTTGCGGGCGCTGCCGCGCCTATTTTGAAATAGGGATGGTACACTGTTTTCAGGCTCATTTTTTCTCCCTCCTGTATATCGCGGATCTGCCTGCGATACTTCCATGAATCAATTCTCCTGTCCGCGGGCCAAAACACAGCTTTAAACCTGTAACAGGAACTGTTACGGAAAAAAAGGGGCCGGCAACCGCCAGCCCCCACTTTTTTCATCATTTTAATGATGCTTATGCCTTATTTTATGCTTCAAAGTCCATTCTTCTTATTCTGCTGCTTTTCTTGCATCAATAACAGCCTGATATTTCTCAGTGTCAAAGGCAACCAGGTCGTTCCAGCCGAAGCCTTCCAGCTGTGTGCACATATCGTCCCACATCTGATCGAACTGTGCTTCGTCCGCTGCAAATACCATACGCCAGGAAGCGTCACATACTACGCTCTTGCACTGGCTTCTTACCAGGGCGATATCCGTGCTGTCGCTTCCAAGAGGAATATTTACGTTGGCGACCATACCAAGCTGGCCTTTATTTCTCATATATTCCACTTCGTTTTTGGCCCCGAATTTCTCGGACCACTCATTGATGGTTGCAGTCTGGTTCATTTCAATGGTAGAGGACCACAGATTTGCTTCAAAATATTCTCCGGTAACAGGGTTCATTTCTGCGCTTCCTACAATCCACTGATTGATCTGGTTGTTGCCGTCGCTCCAGCTGCCGCCGCCCAATTCTTCAGGAACCTGGAGATCTCCGGTAAAACGATCCTGTCCTTCTTTCGTCAGTGTATAGGTGCCGTCGTCATTTACCGTATAAATGAAGCCTTCCAGGCTGTTGTGCTGATAGGTCAGTCCTTCAGGGGATGCCAGCCAGTCAAGCAGTTCCATAATTCTTAACTTCTTCTCTTCATCAACCTGGGAACCAACACCCCATACACGGCCATCGCCGTAATAGGAATCGGCTGTCTGGAAGAAATTCAGTTCTTCTACCGGTACGTACATATAGTTTTCACGGTTCTGTCCATGCTCAGGTGTGTTCCAGAAGCCATTCTGCCAGTTATACCAGAACAGGTAAACTCTCTTCTGCTTCATCTTGCTGTCGCAGGCGGTGGTCCAGTCCTGTGTGGCAGCGTCAGGATCTACCAGGCCCATCTGGTTTGCTTTAAAGAAGAACTTGAGGGCTTTATAGTAGCCGCCGTTTTTGTCTGTCAGAGGCATGATTGTATTGTCATTTCCAAGCAGTACGGATTCCTTTACCTGCTGTCCGAACCAGTTGGTCAGAAGGTTTGCATTTTCAATACTCGTGCCGTCCCAGTCCTTCCACATGGTAATGGCAAACGCCTTGTCCCCGGCCGCATTGGTGGGATACTTATCCTGCATATCCTTCAGCATGTTCAGCAGGTCGTCCGTAGTCTTCAGTTCCGGGCAGCCAAGGCCTTCGTACAGATCCCACGGAACCCTGGGGGCACTTGCCACTTCTGTCCCTACAAACGCGGTGGGGCCGTTGCTGTTCATATTACAGGGAATTGCATATACGCTTCCCGCTTCCACACCGCTCATGGTGCCGTTGAACAGGTCAATCTGCTCTTTGTACTTTGTCAGATTTTCATAACTGCCGATGATATCGCCGATATCCATGATCAGGCCGGCTTCCACACAGTCCTGCATTTCGGAGTTGTCGATGATAACGATATCTCCCAGATTACCTGATGCGCTGCGCGTCTGATAAAGGGAGTTGGCGTCTCCGGATACCTGAGGTGCGATGATGTTCAACTGGATATTGAATTTGTCCTTAAGTACCTTGCCGAACCAGCCTGCCTGGATTCCCTGATAGTTGGCCGCCTTATCGTAGATTTCAATGGTCATCTCCGTATCATGGGATACTACAGGAGCAGCTCCCTGGGAAGCTGCGGCTTCCGTACCGGCTTCTGTCCCGCTTTCCGTGCCTGCTGCTGCCGGCTCCGTGCCGCTGCTTGCCGGCGCCTGTGTTGTTTCCCCCTGTCCGCAGCCTGCAAGAACGACAGATGCTGTCATAACAGCTGCAAGCGCCAGGGATGCTAAACGTTTCCTTCTCATATAAAAACCCTCCTTTTGAGTCTATGTATAACGGAAGACATGCCTTCCGTAAAAGGTCTGCCCTGTGTAAAAGGTCCGCCTTCCGTTATTTACTTTTTCTGTAACTGTCCATTTTTTCACAGTTACCTTTTTAAACCGCCCGTTTCTTTCCTTACAGAATTCCTTTACGGCAGCGGTGATCAGCCCTTTACGGCTCCAATCATGATACCCTTTACGAAATATCTCTGGAAAATCGGATATACCAGGATAATCGGTATTACTACAATAATCGTTACTGTCATACGCACGCTGGTGGGTGTCTGGCTGGTAGCCACCGCCGCCGCCATGGACGCGCTGTTATTGGTATTGGCAAGGCCGGCCAGCGAGCTTGCCTGGTTCAGATATTGATACAGGATGAACTGCAGCGGATAGAGCTTGGTATCAGTTACCAGAAGCAGGGTATCCTGGAAGGAGTTCCACTGGTTGACCGCGGAAAAAATAGCTACGGTAGCCATAATGGGCTTGATAACCGGCAGCATGACACGGAAGAAAATTTTCATGATTCCCGCGCCGTCAATCTGGGCCGCTTCCTGCAGCTCCTTGGGCACCGACTCCACAAAGGTCTTGGTCAGGATAATATAAAACGGTGAAACAACAGCCGGAAATATATAACCCCAGAAATTATTGGTCAGGTGCAGGTTTCTCATGGTCAGGTACCAGGGAATGATTCCTGCGTTAAAATACATGGTAGCCACCACCAGCCTGTACCACAGCTTCCTGTGCCACATATTATCCTGGGTGAACATAAATCCCAGAAACGCGGAAGCCCCTACCGTGCCTACCGTACCGATAATCGTCCTCAGCACGGATATCTTGGCAGCCTGGAAAAGGCCGTCAATCCGGAGCGCACTGATATAATTCTGGAAATGGATTCCTTTGGGCCAGAAGAGAATCACGCCCCGCGCGCTTAAATCATTGGCGCTTATGGTGTTGATGAAAATATAGTAAAAGGGATAAATACAAACCAGGGCGCAAAGGGCGAATATGATGTAACAGACAACGCCCAGCATGTTATCGCCGAAGCTGTGATGCATTTTCGTTTTGCGAACCGTTTCTTTGCTCATCTTTTCTCCTCCTCTCCCTTACAGAAAGCTTTCGCCGCGGATCAGCTTGGACATTCCGTTTGCAAAGAACAAAAGGATGACGCTGACTACGCTCTTAAGCATACTGATTGCAACGGATACGGAATAGCTGCCGCTTCCCATTGCCGTATTGTACACATACAGGTCAAGCACCTGGATAGTTTCTTTGTTGAAAGCATTCTGGAACACGTAGTACTGCTCCATACCGTTGGAAAGGAAGTTGGCAATGTTGAGCATCAGCAATACGAAATAGGTGGGAAGGAGGCTGGGAATGGTGATGTACCAAATCATCTGCATTCTTGATGCGCCGTCTACCTTGGCTGCCTGGTACATTTCATCATCAATTCCTGAAATCGCCGCTATGTACATGATGGCCGACCAGCCCAGGTTCTTCCATGTGAGCCACAGCCACATCGTCAGCCATACATGCTCCGAGGACTGGAGGAAAAGTACTGGCTCCGTGGTAATCCCCAGTGTCTGCAGCAGGGTGTTTGCCATACCCGTACTGTTGAAAAGGCTGTACGCTACGGAATAAACGAGAACCCAGCTGATGAAGTTGGGAAGCGTGGTAACCGTCTGCACAAACTTCCGGAAGGGCACGCACCGCAGCTCGTTCATAAATACTGCAAACAGCATGGGCAGCCAGGAGGTTGCCAGCGTAATGCCGCTCATGGCGAAGGTATTTTTAAGGACCTGCAGGAGCTGCTGGATTTTAATCGGGTTTTCCACCAGGGATTTAAACCATTTCAGGCCTACAAAATCATGGATGGAAAAGGGCTTGGGCGGCTTATAGTCAAAAAAGGCGTATACCCAGCCGTATAACGGATAATATGAAAAAACCAGTACCAGTGCAATAAAAGGCAGAACGTAAAGGAACATTTTAAAAGAGTTCCATTTTTTCTTGTTTTGGAAAAACTTCATTTTCACTCTTCCCCTCTCCTGAAAGTTTCATTTTTTGTTTATCGTTAAACCTCTTGTTTAGTTGGATTATAGATCATTATTCTTGTAATTGTCAATAAGACTTTTAATATTCTGCATTTTTTATATATTATATACATTTTAACATAGGTTTTGCAGGTGTGCGAAACGATATTTTTGTTCAAATTGTATATAGTATTGTCTGTTATACAATAGTACAACGTTAAACACCATCATACATTTTTTAACCGTCCGCTTTAAACAGGCCGGTAACCGCCTGCCGCTTCTTCCACCGGCATATTCACCCAATTCCCTGCCCTGTTGCCAGGAAAACCCGAAAAAAAGCCGCTTTAGCTCCGGTTATATCCGGTCAAAGCGGCATAAAAAAGGATTGCGGAATTTTCCATCCGCAATCCCTCAGGTTCGGTTTTTACAGTATTTCTTATCAACAGGCGCTTTCAATTAACATTATCTTAGGGTCATTTTTACCAGGACAGCGTCCCCGGTGCGCTGTCTTTGGCGCCCGTAAAGCTTTTTCGGCGCGCCGGCTGAGCCGGCCGGCTTCAGGCCTCTATTTTCCCCACCGATTTTCTGACCACAAGAGTACAGGGAACCCCGATTTCCACCGGCGTTCCTCCGGAAGCAGCCTTCCACTCCCCATCAATTTCCTTCAGCAGAATTTCCGCGGATTTGTGCCCTATTTCGGACAGCGGCAGCGCCATCGTCGTCAGCGCGGGACGGAAATATTCCGCCACATCCTGATTGTCAAAGCCCGCCACGGACACATCCACTCCCGCTTTCAGGCCGCATTCCTCCAGATAGTCATATACGCCTCCCGCCATGCGGTCCGCCATGCAGAAAATAGCAGTCACTCCCGCGTCAATCAACGGCTTTGCCATCTCATAACCGGAATCCCTGTCCCATGCGCCGTACCTGACCCAGTCGGGATTATACAGCACCTGTGCCTCAAACATGGCCTTCTGGGCGCCCAGAAGCCTTTTCCTGGTATGTATATTGTCAGCACGGCCGCCGATAATCCCTATCCTGCGGTGTCCCATGGACAATACATACTTCATGATATCATAACCGCCCTGCTCGTCTTCAATCACTACCGCAGGCACCGCCGGAGAATCCGTATAAGCATATGCCATGACCGCAGGCATGGAAAGATCCTCTTTGAAAAAATGGATGATCCTCGCATGTCCGGCCACATAAATCAGCCCGTCCACCTTAATGGAACGCAGCTCCTGCAAAGCCGGCTCCAATACGGATCTGTAGGCCTCCTCGTTGTTGAACCAGGACTCCTGCCATCTGGCATAAAGACGCAGGTTCTGCACAATTGTCCGGTATCCCTTTTCTTCGCAGAACGCCATAATGCTTTCTATCATCCCGGGCGTACTGAACTGCGCAATATCCTCCGCAATGATTCCTATCGTCCTGGTTTTCTGATTTCTCAGGCCCTGGGCAATATAATTGGGCTGGTAGCCCCTTCTTTTTACAACATCAAGAACCTTCAGCCGGGTTTCCTCGCTCACCTTGGGCTTCCCATTGAGTATATTTGAAACCGTGGTGGCGGAAACATTGCATTCCTGTGCAATTTCCTTTAACGTAACCATAACCTTGCATGTACCTTCTCTTTCTCTAAATTAACAAGAGTAAGTTTAACGATAAACACAGCCGAATTCCATTAACAGTCAGTCCTCCAGCCCCACATTGCTAATTTTTAAAGGAATTATAGCATTGCTACCGTCATAACGCAAGGATCATTCACTTTTTCGCTTTGTTTTCTGTAAACCAAATGAATTTCATGTTTACAGAAAAACCGGGAAAATACAGGTTATTGCCTAAAATGCCACAGCTTTCCATCTTCACAGTCAGGGCTTTAATACCGTATCCAATACCTGTCCCTGTATTCTGGCAAGATAATCATTGGGGTGATTTAATAAATTTCCCGTAATATCAATATACCTTTTTCTTTTCATCAGCTCCTTCTGCACTCCCTGTACATCCGCCACAACCACACCAGCGCCGGCAAGCGGGTACAGGCTCTGTGCATATTCCTCCTGATGGGCGCTGAAATACATGGGAGCCGTATGTGCCAGCGGATTGGGAAGGGTGGTAGCGATAAGCACATATTCCGTATCCGGACATTCCCCGGCGATTTTTTTCAGAAGACGTTCCGTTTTCTCCCGGTACTCTCCGCCCGGACACCTGTCGTTCATGCCAAAGCCCAGCAAAACCAGATCCGGCTGATGGGAAATCGCCCTTTCCCCGGCATTTTCCAATGCCCATTCCGAATCCGTCCCGCCCACGGAGGTATTGATAAATTCCACGCTCCCGCCATAATAATCCTGCAGGCTGTCAATCAACAGTTCGGACCACTGCGGCTGTCCCGGTTCCAGCCCATAAAGTCCGCTGCAGTCACAGCCGCAGGATATGCTGTCACCGTAAAGGACAATTTTTACAGGCTCCTTCCGTTTCAGCCTGCCGTACAGCCGGGGCAGCCGTTCAATACCGGATACGGGCCGGAAGCCCTGCCATTGCTCCTGTGTGGTATAGGTAACTGCCAGCTGCCAGCGGGTAATATACTCCGGATTACCCACGGCGCTCAGATTCAGGAACTTACCGTCCGTCGTCTTGACCGGTCCGAAATCCGGCCCCGGCTTTCCATCACAGGAAGGCGTCTCCTGTGATGTATAAAAAGTCTCCCAGCCCGTCTGCGGGATCCGGCTGTCCCGGGTAAGGAACAGCCTTCCATCCTTTACAAAACAATCCCGTTCTAGTTCATAGACGTTTTTTCCGTCATAGCTTTCTATCCTGATTATTTTCTCAGGGCTGTAAAGAAACGGGGCGCTGCACTGCCCGTTTTCTTCAATCATGGCAAAGGTTTCCCGCCAGATGGTTCCCCCTTCCCATACCGGCGCAAGCAGCGGGCTGCTGTCTCCTGTCATTCCCATATCCATCCTCCCCCTTTATTCCGGCATCTTTTCCGGTGTCATCTTAAAGCGTATCATTTAAGCATTTTATTCCAGGCATTTTATTCCAGCGTAAAGGAAGCCAGGCTTGCCCCGCCCTCTCCCTGATATACAAAGTAGAGCGCCTGCACGCCGTCCGGAATGCTGATGTCCGCACTGTATTCTTTCCATACATTGGAAAATCCCACAGGGATCCATCCAAGAACAGGACCGTCCCAGGCAGTTTTAACACCGAATGCCCCTTTGCAGTAGCCGCGCACCCGGATTGATACCCGGCTGATGCCTTCACAGGCAAAATATTTGAAGCCGGCGTGGGCGCCGTCCCGCATATTGGCAATATATCCGGTTTCCTCGTCTCCGTCCCTGCCGTCCTGGGTGATCTTCGGAAAACGGCAGTCCATCCATTCACCCGGCGCTCCTGTGGTAAACGCTTCCTCCTTTGTGAAAAGATGGCAGGCCAGATAAGCCGGGTATTCCCCTTTTCCCAAAAGCGGCCCTCCATTGGCGCCGCAGGAAGTGATCTCCGCCTGTATAATGCTGCCGTCCTCCCGGAAGGTAATCGGCTCGATGCAGCCCTGTCTGCTGAAATTCGTGCCGTCCGTTTGCCTGTGATAGAAAATATACCATTTCCCATTGATTTCCACGATACTGCCGTGGTTGTTTCCGCCATAGCACATGGGCTTCCCGGCCGGCTTATAAGAATCGATATGCATATCGTTATTGCTTACAATCACGCCTCCGTAAACAAAATCCTTCATGGGATGCCTGCTGGTTGCATAGCACAGCTCATGCATGGCAATAGAGGAATAAATAAAATAATAGGTATCTCCCTTTTTACGGATGGAAGGCGCTTCAAAGAACTCGTGTCCCTCAAAGCTGCTGCCTTTACTGTATGGCTGGCTTGGCGCAATATTTACCGGTCCCTCCAGTATGGTAAGCATGTCAGGCCCCAGAACCGTGCCCATCGGGCCTGTCCTGGAGGTATCCCCGATGGCGCAGAAGCCTGTATACAGCCAGGTTTTGTCCCCTTCCGTCATCACGCCCGGATCAAACTGAGGCTCATCCCCTTCTTTTTCCCCCAGACGCACGCCGTCCTGATAATGCACATAGCCGTAAAATTCATAAGCGCCAGCCGGCGTATCGCACACCGCCACGGAAACCACCGGCACCTTGTCCAGCACATAGTACAGATAATACCTGCCGTCCGGACCCACGGTGACATCCGGCGCGTACAGGCACATATGGCCGTCCGGATTCAGCGGATCCTGGGTTTTCTTATAAATCACGCCCTCATACCGCCAGTTTCCCAGATCATCCTCCGGGGCCGACCAGCATACATAGTCGTTAAGACAGTAGGCATGGCCGCGGAAACGATCATGGGAGCCATACACATATACTCTTCCGTCGAATACATAAGGTTCGCCGTCGGGGATATACTCCCAGGACGGCAGATAAGGATTAAATGCCTGTTTTTTCATTTCTGTTCCCTCCGTACACTGTTGTGAGCAACTTTCACATTTTCTTTTTCTGCACTTTTCCGGCCAAAGGGCGGATGCCCCGGCCGGGAAAACTGTTTTCCAACTGTTTTCTGCAGCCTGCTGCCTCTATTCTTTCACAGACATTTTTCCAAAGCAATGATATATTCTCAGAAAAAATTGATTTATTCTTATATTGCCTGTTAAGCCAACACCTTTTTCCCCGCTTCATACGCACGCTTCAGATAGTCCATTGTGTCCTCGCCTGCCGGCTTCACAACCTCCATCACCCAGGGTTTTTCATACGCTGACTGATTCAGCACCGCCATCAGCGCTTTCCAGTCTATACCGCATTCCCCGGGAAGCATATGCGCATCGCCATGACCTTTTCCCCCACCCCATCCAAAATTGTCATGGATATGGACAGAATACAGGCGATCCTTGAAACGATCCGCAAATTTTGTAATAAACTCATTTCCCCATACCAGGTTCGCATGTCCGGTATCCAGGCACAGCCCCAAAAATTCCGCCGGATAACGCGCAAACAATCTGTCAAACTGCTCAAGCTGCATCTCTCCCGGCGCTTCATATAAATTTTCAATACAAATGCGCACCTTTTTCTCCAGGCAGAAGGGCTGCAGTTCATCCAGCGACTTATATGCCTGTCCGTAAAAAATTTCCTTTGTCTCCGGTTTTTCCTCAAAATCAAGATATGGCAGATACATATGCAATACAATTTCCGTGGTCCCCAGTATATGCGCAAGCTCCACGCGGTTCTTGATAAGCTCCACCCCGGCAACCCGGTTATACTCTATCGTGGAAGTATAATCCTTGCGGTAATGCACATCCATGCGGCCGTTGCCGACTCCCCGGCTTCCCTTACTTGAATGCAGGGATTTTGCCTTAAGGCCGTACTTATCCATCCACCCCCTGATCTGTTCCATCTCCGAACGGGAATAAATATAATCGCCGTCCCACTCGTAACACCAATGCATGTGGGAAAACCCTGCCGCCGCAATCCTGCGGATGCTTTCCTCAATCTCTTCAATTTTTACGTACTCCGCTTCGTAATCCGTGTTGATTCCAAGTTCCATGTTGTTCTCCTTTTTACCTTTTTATTTTTTGAGTGCATATAAGTGCGCTTTTAACAATATAAAATGTCAGAACGAATACGCCAGTTAGCAACACAATAAAACATTCATATAATATTTGTATAATGTCTATATAACCTGACATTTCCGAACCGCTTTTTTCACAGGCGGCACAGGATATGAACCTGCCGGCTGAGCAGTTATATTTTACCATTATTTTCAGCAACAGGACAGTATAACATTTATTGTGTTCCTGTTTTTATATTTTCTTAAATCAAATTCCGTTCCATCTATTTTACCACAGCAGACAACTATAGACGCAGCACCTTTCTGTTTTCGCCGCCCGAATCTCCGCTTTCACCATCCTGCCGCCATCTTCTGTCACACGCACTGCCGCCAGGAAAAACGCATCAGCGCAGGCGCCGTCCTCCCGCCGTCCAAGGCTGGGGCAGCCGGCC
>NZ_KE992741.1:74946-79096 GCF_000466465.2 Clostridium sp. KLE 1755 | reverse complement strand
AAAACGGCGGATATTTCTTACTGTCCCGGGGAAGCAAAATTATGCCGCCCTTAGCAGCCTGTCTGACGAACGCAGCAGACGCAAGTCGCTGCGAGAGGAGTTTTGGCTGCGTTGGCAGAATTTTGCTTCCCCGGGACAGTTAGAAATACCCCGTTTTTGAAACTGGATCAGCCAACACCCCCATCCCCTCCGGGAAGAAAGGCGGCCGGCTGCCCCAGCCTTGGACGGCGGGAAGGACGGCGCCTGCGCTGATGCGTTTTTCCGCCCCACTTCCACGCCCCCGGGAGGCCAGGCTTGTCTCACGCTGGTGAATATGTTACAATTTGTTGAACATTTAACATAAACAGTCCGGCCTGCAAAACCGCTGCCGTTTTGCATCTGCATCATCCGGGGAGGGGAATACATGGAAAATAAAATAAAACTTTTCTTCCAAAAAGTGCCGGAGCGCTTCCATCCGGGGAAAATCCTGGACAATCTTCCGCTGACCAGAAAACTGATGCTGTTGTATCTCTGCTGCGTCCTTCTGCCGCTGATACTCACGGACAGCATTATTTTTTCCCTGGTAATCAAGGCGGAGCAAAGCACCAGCCAGCATGAAATGGAAAATATCGCCGAGGCCATCCACTATACCCTGAGCAACAGGATGGACAACGCAGCCAATCTGTCGCTGAACATCTACAGTAACAAATACATCAATGAATTCATGGATGCAGAATACGCTTCGCCCCTTGATTATTATGAAAGCTACCGGGATTTCCTCAAGGATTCCCTGTACGAAGCCAGCGTGGGCACAAGCAATTACAATATCGTCATGTATGCTGACAACCCCGGTATCGTAAACGGCGGCAGCTTCTGGAATCTGGACAGTGCAAAGGATAAGCAGTGGTACCGGGACTTCGTGGAATCCGGCCGCGACATCCTGGCCTATCCATATTATGAAAACACCGCCACCTCCACCCTGAGGAAAATTTCCATCATCCGCCGCATGGATTATTACCACAAAGGAAGCTGTCCCAATCTGGTGAAAATGGACATGGATTACAGCGGCATGTCCCAGAGCATCATCAATTCCAAATACCGTTTTCTCGTATATATCTGCGACGGCGATACCATCCTTTTTTCCAATGACGGGCACGGCGGCATGGGAAAGCCCTATGAAACCTTTCTGCCGTCCATGAACAGACGGGTGGGCTATTCCAGGGATATGAACGTATACGGCAGGGTCTGGAGTATTTATGTTATGAAGGAGGAACTGAACGTCCTCTCCATCATCCGCAACAATTTCGCACTCCTGCTGTTTCTGATACTGGTGAACCTGCTGCTTCCCGCGCTTTTAATGAAGGGCATCAACCACTCCTTCACCTCCCGTATCAGGGAACTGGGCGCTGCTTTTGATAAAGGGGATATCCATGAACTGACCCAGCTTCCCGCTGTCAGGGGGAAGGATGAGATCGGGGTGCTCATGGCCAGCTATAACCACATGGCCGGACGTATCAACGATCTGATCCAAACCGTTTACAAGGACAGGCTGAAGGAGCAGGAAATGGATATTGCAAGGCAGAATGCAGAGCTTCTGGCCCTCCACAGCCAGATCAACCCCCATTTTCTCTTTAATGCCCTGGAAAGCATCCGGATGCACAGCCTGATTAAAAACGAAGAAGAAACAGCAGGCATGGTGGAGCGCCTGGCCCTCATGGAACGCCAGTATGTGGACTGGGGTACGGACACCATCAGCATCCGGGAGGAGCTTCAGTTTGTGGAGGCCTATCTGGAGCTGCAGAAATACAGGTTCGGCGACCGCCTCTCCTACAAAATTGAAGCGGAACCCGACTGTCTTCGTTATTGCGTGCCCAGGCTGACCCTGGTTACCTTTGTGGAAAATGCCTGTGTGCACGGGCTGGAAAACAAAACGGCTCCCGGCTGGATTTTCGTCAGATGCTGCTGCCGGGACGGCCATCTTTACATGGAAATCGAGGATACGGGACACGGGATGGATTCCGGGCTTCTCCTTACGCTGCAGGAAAAAATGGAAAATGCAAGCATGCAGCTTCTGAAGGAAAACGAACGGGTCGGGATCCTTAACGCCTGCCTGCGCCTGCATATGGCAACGGACAACACGGTAAAATTCCAGCTGGAAAGCGAAGAAGACTCCGGAACCATCGTAACCATCAGTATTCCGAAAGAGAAATTGCGCATCAACACCTGAAAACAGGATTCCAATCGATTCTGTTTCCGGTTCAAAAAGGGAGGGACAAGAATGCTTCAGGTTTTATTAGTAGATGACGAACCTTTTATACTGCAGGGCCTGGCCATGCTGATTGATTGGGAAAAAGAGGGCTTTACGCTTGCAGGAACAGCGGCGAACGGTCTGGAAGCCATTGCATTTCTGGAAAAAACACAGGTGGATCTGATTATCGCCGACATCAAAATGCCTGCCATGACGGGCATAGAGCTTCTGGAAAAAATAAGGGCGGAACACATTTCCGACGCCTATTTTATCATCCTCAGCGGCTACAGTGATTTCGAATATGCCAGAAAGGCCATCCAGTACAGCTGCATGGATTATATTCTCAAGCCGGTCCGCCAGGCAGAGCTTCTGAGCGTGCTTAACAAGGTCAAGGCCGACAGCACCCAATCCCTGCAGCGCCGGGAAGAGGTCGCCCTTCAGGAAAAAGCTTATTTTGCCAGAAATCTGATCGCCCTGATCTGCGGAAAATTCGATCAGCTGAACCTGGAACATGTGAAAAGCAAAATGCGCACAGAGGGCGGCATCCGGTATATCGATATTGAGATCGATGATCGCCCGGAGGATGAATCCGGAAAGCTTTTACTGAAATCAGAGGAAGAAAAAAGACAGCAGCAGCGCCTTTTATACCAATACTGCCTGGATTTCCTCAAGCAGGACGGCTGGCACTGTATCCTCGATGTGTCCAGCAATGAAAAGGATTACGATATCGGCCTTGTTTACTGTGATTATATGGCACAGGAGGCGGGCATGGACGAGCAGGGATATCTGGATTATTTTCTGCAAAGCATCCAGCAGAGGATGAAGCAGCCTGTAGTCATGTTTGTAGGAAACCGGGTGGACGATATTTCCCTTCTGTCCGAATCCTACCGAACGGCCAACATCGCCCGTTCCTTCCAGAACTTCCATGTGGAGGGCATGACCCAGCGTATCTCCTGGTATGAGGAGCAGGAATGCGCGGAGGAAAGGACGCTTCTGTGCAAGTCCAGCCTGGACGATCTGATAAAGGCCGTGGAACAGAATGAAAAGGAACGCATCCCCGAGCTGGTTGACAGCCTGTATGAGGAGATTAACCGCAACAGCCTGGATGCCAAGCTGGTCAGCATGAATATAGACTATCTCCTGTTCCAGCTGGTGCATGCGGCCCAGGCCCAGGACATCAATGTAAACCAGGAGGAAATCCTGGAATTTATCAACAGGAACGCCTTTGATTCCGGCACCATGCGCGGCAGCCGGATGCATCTGAAGCGCTTTGCCGAGGAATACGCGGATTACCTTTCACAGCTGCGCGGCAAAAATATCCGCGGCAGCGTCATGAGCGACGTGGAACAGTATATCAGGGAGCACTACGCACAGAACCTGACGCTTAAGGATCTGGGACTGAAATACTATATCAACAGCGCTTACCTGGGCCAGCTCTTCAGGAAAACCTACGGAGTATCCTTCAAGGATTACCTGAACAATTACCGCATTGAAATGGCCGCCTCCCTCCTGCTGCACACGGATTTGAAAAATTACGAGATAATGGAGAAGGTCGGCTATCATGACCTGGATTATTTCATCAACAAATTTATAGCCCTGAAAGGCTGCACCCCCGCCAGATTCCGCAAAAAAAGCCGGGAGTCCAATACCTAGGGACAGGCGGCTGCATATGCAGCCCTGCCGGCTGTTACAAGCCCTTATTTCAAAAAACCCGGACAAATTAGAGTTTTTTTGTGCAACTATAATTTGCCCGGGTTTTTTATGTATTTTATCCGGTTGTTGTTTTGTTCAATTAGTATAGAATCAATATATAAGCAGTTACCCGGGTATACATATTAACAACTGCAAATCAAATACTCCGTTACAAGCAACAAGGCATTAAACTTGCAACGGGCAGAGCAGCGGGGTATTTGACCCTCGCGG
>NZ_KE992741.1:0-74846 GCF_000466465.2 Clostridium sp. KLE 1755 | reverse complement strand
CTGCTTGGCTCGTTGCCCGCGGAAATAAAGCAACAGGAATGAATAAAATCAGGAGGATCAAACATGAAAAAGAATCAACTGACAGCGCTCCTTTTAACTGCCGCCATGTCCGTTTCCCTTTTGGCAGGCTGCGGGAACAGCGCGGATACCAGCACTCCGTCCGCAGGCACCGCTTCCGGGACAGAAGGCTCTGCCGCAGCGGCAGACGACGGAACCATAAAGGAATTTACTGCATTTTTTGCAGTTCCGGGTACGGAAATTAACGATGACAACGAAATACAGGCTGAAATTGCCAAAATCACAGGCGCTAAAGTCAAAGAAACCTGGCTGACAGGCCAGACTGCACAGGAAGCTGTAGGGACCATGATTGCCGGCGGTGAATACCCTGACTTCATAGACGGCAGCGATGGACAGATTCAGCTGTATGAGGCAGGTGCCCTGGTTGCCCTGGATGATTACCTGGATAAATATCCCAACATCAAGAATTTCTACTCCGATGCGGAATGGGATAAGGTACGCCAGGATGACGGCAAGATTTACTGGATTCCCCAGTTCGGGAACGTCTGGGAAAAGGACATGAGCGCCGTACACGGCGATGAAGCTTTCTGGATTCAGACCCGTGTCCTGAAATGGGCGGACTATCCTGAAATCAAGACCATGGATCAGTATTTTGACCTGATTGAGCGTTATAATGAAGCCAATCCCACCATGGAAGACGGTACGGCAAATATCCCTTATACCATCCTCTGCGATGACTGGAGATATTTCTGCCTTGAAAACGCACCCCAGTTCCTGGACGGACATCCCAATGACGGATCCGTTATCGTGGATACGGAAACCATGAAAATTGTGGACTATAACACCACTCCTACCGCAAAAAGATACTTCCAGAAGCTGAATGAAGAATTCCAGAAGGGCATCGTGGATCCGGAATCCTTTACCCAGACCTATGATGAATATATTGCAAAGCTTTCCACCGGCCGTGTGCTGGGTATGATTGACCAGTGGTGGAACTTCGCTTACTCCGTCAATGATTCCTTAAAACAGCAGGGACTTGACAAACAGGGCTGTGACTATGTTCCGCTGCCCATCACCATTTCCGAAGATATTAAGAACATGTGGCATACCTCCGACGGCGCATTAAATGTAGCAAACGGCCTTGGCATCACCACCAGCTGCAAGGATGTGGAAGGCGCGCTGCAGTTCATCAATGACCTGCTCAGCCCTGAAGTCCTTACCCTGCGCAACTGGGGTATGGAAGGCGCAGACTATAACGTAGATGAAAACGGCCTGTTTTACAAAACAGAGGAAATGCGCGTTAACGCCTCCGACCCTGCTTATAAAGCATCCCACTTATGTACTTATTCCTACTTCCCCAACTACAGCGGCATGAGCCAGGACGGCATCAACGCTGCAACTCCTTCCGAACAGCCCCAGGAATTCCTGGACGGCTTACAGGCGGATGTGAGGGAATGCCTGGAGGCCTATGGCTGCTCCACTTATGTGGAAATGATTGGAACCAACACGTCTCCCGGACCCTGGTATCCTATGTACTCTTACAGCAACACAATGACCACCTCCACCCCCGGCGGTACAGCCTGGACGAAGATGGGCGAAATCAAGCACGAATACCTTCCCAAGGTTGTTATGGCTTCCGATTTTGAAAGCGCCTGGGAAGAATATCTGAAGGTTTACTCCGACTGCAAGCCCGAAGATTTCCTTTCGGAAATGCAGACTGAGCTGGACAGAAGAATCCAGCTGGCAAAGGACAACGGAGAATATTAAATATCAGGCAACTGCCTGCAGGCAGCGGCGGTTACGTCAAGTGATTGCGGCTGCCTGCCGCATGTAAAGGAGTTAAAATGGCAGCAAAGGGAATAAGAAAAAACAAGAAGAAAACACAGATTACATGGAAAGAAATAAATCGGCAGAAGGTCCTGATTTTCTGGGCCGCAGTTTTCGTAATATACGGCTTCATCTTCTGCTATCTGCCTCTGGGCGGCTGGCTGATGGCTTTTCAGAATTATAAACCAAAGGACGGCCTTCTGCATTCCCAGTTTGTAGGACTGGCAAAGTTCCAGCAGCTTTTTTCAGATGCCACCTTCCTGCGGGTCATCCGGAACACCCTGGCCATGGGAATCATCAACCTGGTCTTTACCTTTGTTATGGCAATTGTCTTTGCCATTTTACTCAATGAGGTCAGATCCCGTTCCGGTAAAAAAGTGGTTCAGACGATCTCCTACCTGCCCCATTTCCTTTCCTGGATTATCGTTACGGGCATTCTCCACGACGCCCTTTCAGGAACCGGCATCGTAAACGAGCTGCTGTTAAAATTCCACATCCTGGACCAGCCGCTGAATTTCTTTGCCTACCCAAAATATTTCTGGTGGATCGTCGCCTTCGCCAACGTGTGGAAGGAAACCGGCTGGAACGCCATCATCTACTTATCCGCCATTACGGCCATCGATCCTTCGCTTTATGAAGCCGCTTCCATCGACGGCGCCGGACGCTGGGCCAAAATCAGGCATATCACCTTCCCCGGAATCAAGCCGACCATCATGATACTTCTTCTGATGAATGTGGGAAATGTGCTCAATGCCGGATTTGAAGTTCAGTACCTGCTGGGCAACGGGCTTGTGCAGAGCGTATCCCAGACCATTGATATCTACGTGCTCAAGTGGGGCATCAGCCAGGGCGACTATGCGATTGGTACCGCAGCCGGTATTTTCAAGAGCGTGGTCAGCATCATACTGATTGTCGTTGCAAACCAGATAGCGAAGCATACCGGCGAAGAGCGGCTGTTCTAGGGAGGTGAAGGAAAAAAATGGCAAAACAAAAAGAATACGAATCCAAAAGTGTAAAATATAATACCTCGGTATCTGATAAGATTTTTACCGTAATCAATACCCTGTTTATGATCGCCTTTGTAGTCATCACCCTGTATCCGGTGCTGAACACCCTGGCAATCTCGTTAAATGACGGCACCGATGCCCTGCGCGGCGGAATTTATCTGTTTCCCAGGAAGTGGACCCTGCAGAATTACAAAACGGTTATCCATAAAAACAACCTGATAAACGGCGCCGTTGTTTCCGTCGCCCGTACCTTTATCGGTACGCTGACGTCCCTGGCCGCCAACGCTCTCCTGGCTTTCATCGTCAGCCGGAAGCGTTTCCTGTTCAAAAGCCAGCTTTCCCTGTTCTGGGTGGTTACCATGTATGTTAACGGCGGCCTGATCCCTGTGTTCCTGCTTTATAAGGGACTGAACCTGACGAACAGCTTCTGGGTATATATCGTGCCCGGTATGCTCAGCGCTTTCAACATGCTGGTTATCCGAACTTACATGACAGGAATTCCGGACAGCCTGGAGGAATCCGCACAGCTGGACGGCGCAGGCTACATGACCATTTTCATAAAAATCGTTTCACCGCTGTGCAAACCGGTATACGCCACTGTCGCGCTGTTTGTGGCGGTAGGCCAGTGGAACTCCTGGTTCGACGCCATGCTGTACAACAGAATGAGTGACCAGTACACCACCCTCCAGTATGAGCTGATGAAGCTGCTCTCCTCCGTAACCAACCAGGGGGCAAGCGCCGAATCCATGAAAAACGCCACAGCGGCAAGCGCCGTAACCCCTACCTCGGTACGTGCGGCAGCCACCATACTTACCATGCTCCCCATTGTCTGCCTGTATCCCTTTTTACAAAGATATTTTATTACGGGGCTTACCATCGGCGGCGTAAAGGAGTAAAATAGCTTATATTGCAGTTTACAGTATGGACTCACATTTTACCGCAAAACAAGGAGGAATTATTATGTCGGGCGCATTTGAAACAGGAATCTACAGAAATGTATTTGCTGAATGCGGACTGCCGGAGGAGGAAATTGAGAAAAGGGTCAGGGATTCTTTCCAGACCATGTTCTACGGCAGTGAGGAAGAACGGATTTACCACGAAGTTGGTGCGGATATGGGTTATCTTACCGACACCGGCAACAACGATGTACGCACGGAAGGCATGTCCTACGGAATGATGATGTGCGTACAGCTGGACAAAAAGGAGGAATTCGACCGGATTTGGAAATGGACGAAAACCTACATGTATATGGATGCCGAGGCACTGAAAAACGCGCCCTACGGCAGCAGTCGGAATGAAGGCTATTTTGCCTGGTCCTGCGCGCTTGACGGCACGAAAAACGCCTGGGGCCCGGCGCCGGACGGGGAAGAATTTTTCGCCATGGCGCTTTTCTTCGCTTCCCACCGCTGGGGAGACGGCGAAGGGATTTTCAATTATTCCGCCCAGGCGCGCGCGCTGCTCCACGACTGTATACATAAAGGGGAACAGCCCGGCACAGGAAAGCCTATGTGGGACCCGCAGAACCATCTGATCAAATTCATTACGGAATGCGATTTTTCAGACCCTTCCTATCACCTGCCCCATTTTTATGAGCTGTTCGCACTCTGGGCAGAGGAAGAGGATCGGCCTTTCTGGAAACAGGCTGCCGCCGCAAGCCGGGAATATCTGAAGAAGGCCTGCCACCCTGTTACCGGGCTGTGCGCCGAATACGCGGAATATGACGGGACTCCCGTGAGGAGCCAGCCGGGACAAAAAGACCGCCATGACTGGTATTACAGCGATGCCTACCGCACCATCGCCAACATCGGCCTGGACTACCTGTGGTTTGCCTGCGATCCGTGGGAGAAGGAAAACGCGGACAGGCTGCAGACCTTTTATTATGAAACGGCACGGGACAATCAGGACGGCGTATTTCTCATAGACGGCACCCCGGTGGATAAAAAGGCGCTTCACCCTGTTGCAGTTATTGCCACTAACGCCCAGGCTTCCCTGGCTTCAGACGGAAAGTATGCAAGGGATTGTGTTATGAAGTTCTGGAATACACCGCTGCGTACAGGTGACAGACGGTATTATGACAATTGCCTGTATCTGTTCGCACTGCTGGCCCTGAGCGGGAAATACAGGGTTTGGTGACAGCGGGACGGCTGAGAAAAGTTTACGGGTGCCTGAAAGTATACTTCATGGCATGCAGAGATATAAAATATAGAAAAAGAAACAGCAGCCCTGGCAATGGAAAAACAGCCAGGGCTGCTGTTACTTTATATCCTGTATAATTTTTATTTATTTTACAGACCAAAATCGTTTTATAGGCCTTTACCAGTGTTTAAAGAATATATTTCAGCGGATAGATTTATCAGAAACAAAGCAGGCAAGGTCAAGTGCCATCATAAAATACCGAGGGTCGTGTTGTGAACCGTTATTGCCTAATTCAGACCGCGGATCCCATTCGGGGGCATCTAAAAGGTCGCCGCTTTTCAAAAAATTGTAGAACTCCACACCTCGGAAATCACACACCGCCTGAACAGATGCACATTCCATCTCCACAGCGATACAGCCCTCTTGTTTGCGCTTTTCGAAGTTACCTCTTGTTTCCCGGTAAATGGCATCGGTAGTCCATGTTTTCCCAAGAACATACGGAATACCTGCCTGTTTCATAAACCCGGCTACAACATGGGAATTTTTGAGGGTAATATAATCGGCGGCAGGAACATAATGATAGGAGGTTCCTTCGTCACGGTAAGCCTCTGTCGGAATCACAATTTTCCCTCTCGCGATATCCTTGTCAAGACAGCCTGAGCCGCCGAACATAATGATTTTATCCGTATCAACCTTCGTCAGAGCCTCCTCAACAAGACCTACCGCACCAGGGCCACCTATATATGTCTTGTAGAATCCGATCTTTTTGCCCTTATAGTCTATCTGATAAACAGGTGTAAGTCCCGTGGCAGAGAACAGCGTCTCAATCTGCGTGCAGTTGAAATGTTCCTTTATGTATTCCTCGATGATATATGAAAATGTGATAATCATCACATCGACTGAAGGTATACCTGCTTTTCTTTGCAGCTCGATGATAGCCTCTGTTTGATTGTCGAAAGAATCTGTTATCATTTTAGCGTTTTCCTTTCACAAGTTCCATTTTGTCGGTTCCTTATATATATTTTACCATCAAGCTGTAAATTTTCCTATCATTTCTCCGCCTTTTGATAAACTCTTTATATCGTTTTTTAACAAGAAGGCATATCTGGCAAAATGCTCATTTTCTGCAAATGCTCATTTTCTGCACAAACAATGTAATATAGTACCATCCTCCGGTATATATATTTCGCCTTTCTCACAAAGTATAAGGGTATATCCGGCATCTTTTGCAAAAGCCATTAATTCATCAGGCTCAAAAGTTTCCCAATAAAGCTCTGTATCAGCGTAGGGGTAAAATTTACGGCCTTTCATAACGTTTTTATAATTTTCCATTAAAAACCGGTAATCGTGGGCTGAATAACTCAATAATCCACCGTTTGTTAAAACACGCTTACATTCCAATAAGAATTCATGCTTGTATTCATTGCCATATAGCAAACCAAAGGTCTGCGCCCATATGATAACGACGTCAAAAGAATCCGCTTCAAAAGGTAACTTATGTCCATCATACACGCTAAAAGGAATATCATACCCTTTTTGAACAGAGAACGGCACAACCTGATCAATAACTTCCTGGGAAATGTCAATTCCCGTAACCTTATATCCCATATCTGACAGGACAAAGGCTTCTCTGCCTAACCCGCAGCCAACATCTAAAATTTTTGCTTCAGCAGGGAAAAACTCTGTAACAGCCAGTTCCCATTTTTTTAACTTTGGTTTTTCCCAATGCACCATTTCGTCTACATTTTTCTTTGTTTCGTACCATTCACTGACAATATTCCCCATGTAACTTCACCCCCGCATAATATTGTTCGCCGCATTTTGAAATCAGACTACAGCCTCTATCAGAACCCTGTCTCCAATATGGATTTCTTTCACACCAACTTCCTTCTTTCCATTGAAATTAAAACTGAGCATATAACCTTTCTTCAGGTGGAAGTAATCCAGATAGTCTGCCAACTGCTCCTCACCTCGTTCATGATAGGCATTGCCCCTCCATATCTTTAATTCAATGATAAACTGTTCTCCTTTATAATCGATCACTACATCCATACGGCGTGCGTTTCTTGTTTCCGGTTCGATATAGTAATTCCCGGTTCCATTTATGATTGGACGAAGATACAACAAAAAACGTCTGCGCCCCTCTTCCTCATCAAAAACTTCCGCCCTCCCACTGTATATCTGGTCAAAATGATCCACAAATTTCTTTAAAACCAGTTCCATGTTCAAATGTCCATTTTGTACAAACTGTGATTTATCATCGGACGCAAAAATAAACAGTTCACTGTTCTGCGCTTCATCCGTTGTCAGGAAATAATTATACAGCCTTGTTTCAAAAATACGGTTTGCAATCCTCAGCGTCCCACCATCATTTTTCACAAAACCAAACATCACTGCAATATCAACCGCCGGATCGTCCGGATTATAAACCAGCTTTTTACCGCCAAACAAAATTGAATATAATTTCCGCTTCAAGCTTGGATAATCATTCAGCTTTCCCATTAACGACTCAAACAACGTGTTCTTTTCCGCAAGCAGAAGCTTTTCCGCCTCCAGGAAACCTTCCTTCGTCCACGCAGCAGCTTTATCCGGGAAACTCACGCTGCCTGCCACTTCTTCATCCATCAGCTTACAAAGTCTGGAAACCAAAAACGGATAGCCGGATGTGTAGTCAAAAATCAACCCTGCTATCTCTTCTACATTCATTCCTAAATGATTATCCGCCTCATATTCCTCTAGCATTCCCCTGATTCCACCCGGAGTAAAGCCCATGTTCACCCTGAAATCAGAGGCAATATTCCACGGACTGTTTACCTTATGCTCCTCATCTGCCCTAATCTTATTCCTTATATTTTTTACATCATATACTCCGGCAAGAATAACAGACCAAAAAGCAGGACTGTTCTCCCTGTCAAGATAATAACTGCGCAGCTGTGCAAGAAAATCCAGAAAAACCTGATTATTGGCCGCACTGTCTACCTCATCAATAATTAAAACTATCGGCTTTTCCGCCGTTTCACATAATTCACTTAAAACAGTAAACAATTTTCCAAGCGAAAAAGCAGAATTTTCATTGGCAATTCTGCTTAATTTATCTAAAATATCATTATTTAATCCCTGTACAGGATTACGTTTATTCCGTACAGTTTTCAAAAAATAAGCTGCAAAGGCTGCTGAAAATATATATTCATCTGCAAATTCCGCATTGCTCATTCTCTGAAAATCAAGAGAAACTACCACATAATCATTCTCCAGGTACTCTGACAATGCCTTTATCGTCGTAGTCTTCCCATATTGTCTGGCTCTGTTAATCGTAAAATATTTGCCTGCATCTACCAGATTCTTTATTTCTTCAAGACGTTCCTGAATATCAACCATGTAATGAAGCTGCGGATTACATGCCCCTGTGGTATTAAAATAACGCCTGTTGTTATCCATATTCCACATACTCCTTCCCAGGTACGGCAATTCTCCTGTTTAGATTAAGTCTTAAAAACCAAGTCTTTACTGTTGTTTTTTATGTTATCATAATGCCCCCTGAATGGCAAGGTAACTATTACCGCCATAAATACTATATTTTTATTACTGTTCACTCCTTGTTTAAGCTTCTGCCCTATTGACAAATCCATACGACTGTAGTAGTGTGTAATTGTACATATACTACTGCAGTCTTATGAAAGGAACTGATACCTATGGATATCAAACTGTTCGACTCTGAATTAAAAGTAATGGATGTACTCTGGAAGGAAGGCGATACCACAGCCAAACACATTTCCGACGTCCTCAGCAAGGAAGTCGGCTGGAACATGAACACCACCTACACCCTGATAAAGAGATGTATTAAAAAAGGGGCGGTAGAACGCTCCGAGCCGAATTTCATGTGTCATGCACTGATTCCCAAAGAGGAGGTGCAGAAAGCTGAAACCGATGAACTGATCAACAAAATTTACGACGGTTCCGCCGACAAACTGTTTACCGCCCTGCTGGGCAGGAAGAAGCTTTCCGCCGAGCAGATCGAAAAACTGAAACAGATTGTGGGAGAACTGTGAAAGGAGTTAACCATGACTCTGCTGCAAATGAGCTTTTCCGGAGCGGTCCTTATCCTGGCAGTTGTAATTCTCCGGGCGGCGGCAATTCATAAACTGCCCAAAGGGACTTTTTTAACCCTATGGGAAATCGTTCTTTTCCGGTTGCTTATCCCCTTTTCCATTCCATCCGTATTCAGCGTGTATTCCCTGGTAAATCAACCCGCAGCCTCTGCCGGAGTCTTTGCCGGCGTACAGAGGCTGCCCGCTGCCGCCACAGCAGCTGCCCCATGGCTGCCTGCAGATACGGCACCCCTGATTTCTGTCCGGGCCGTAATCTGGTGTGTGGGAAGCATACTCTGCGCAGGCTTTTTTATAATAACCTATCTGCACTGCCGAATGGAATTTCAGGCATCTTTTCCTGTCTGCAGCGATTTCACGGAAAAATGGCTGAAGGAGCATACGCTGAGGCGGACCGTTTCCATCCGGCAGTCAGACAGGATTTCGGCCCCCCTTACCTATGGAATGTTACATCCGGTCATACTGTTGCCGGCAAAAAGCGACTGGGAAAATATACCACGGCTGGAATACATTCTTCTGCATGAATTTGTGCATATCCGCCGTTTTGATGCGGTAAAAAAGCTGTTCGCCACCGCTGCGCTATGCATTCACTGGTTCAATCCGGCGGTCTGGATTATGTATTCACTTTTCAGCCGGGATATCGAGCTGGCCTGCGACGAAGCCGTTATCAGGCACACCGGCCTGGATGCAAAAGCCAATTATGCACGCGTCCTGATTGCTATGGAGGAAAAGAAAAGCGGCCTGGCTCCCTTATGCAGCAGCTTCAGTAAAAATTCGATTGAAGAAAGGATAACCGCCATTATGAAGGCTAAAAGGACCACTTTATTTTCAATTATTTTGGCCTGTCTGATCATTTTTACAGCCGCCGGTATGTTTGCTACCTCCGCAATTGCTTCCAACAAAAATCCGGGGGAAAACGCTGTGGAAAGCGCCTTTACCCAAAACCAGGCGGATCCGGAATTATATGCCGTTTATGAACCCTTCGGCTTAACGGTTGAAGAAAAAACCGGCAAATTATATTATAACGGTGAATTAGTACGCTGTTTTAATGACGCTGTTCCCACGAAAAATCTCAGTACAAAGGCAATCGGGTATTATGAGGAAAGCGGCGTTGTGGATGTCCGCGCAATCAGAGGAAATTTTGCGAATTCCTATGAGTTATCCGGGCTGGAGGCCTTATCTCCCACGGAATTTAATACCAGGGACATTCCCGGACACACAAAATATTCCGCCGGGGAAAGCGCAAATATGTTTGACGTATATGAAGCATTCGGACTGAAATATGATGAAACAAAAAAAGCCCTCTTTTATGAGGGAAAGCGGGTGAGGCTGTTTTGGGACAGCCGGACTTCTGATGCAAAGCCTGCAGACAGCGAGAAATTGTTCAGCAGCAATCTGAGCAACTGGGATGCAGAGGGCACCATTGACCTGTATACTGTCAGGGATTATAAACAGCCTGATGAAAACGGATACGGAAAACTGACCGGCCTGCGTATTGCCGCACAGGAAGAATATGAAAGCAATACCGGGAGCTTTTCCAGCAAAAACAACGGAATCGAAACCGCAGAATAACGAAAAATGACCCGTACCAAAAACCGGACAGAACAGGCAACAGCAAAAACATTTTTCTGCTGCCATTGTTCTGTCCGGTATCCGCAGTCATGCGTTCCCCGTCAAAGCTTTATTGACACAAACGTCCCGTCCGCCGCCTCCACATGAATCACCTCAAGCCCTTTATTTTCCTTTATTACCTCCAGGCATTCCCCCAGCAGCATACTGATATTCTCTTTCGTAACCAGGCTGCGGTAAGGCTCCGGCGTACCGGCCCGCATTTCCTCGAACGCCCTTTCCGGAATAAACCTTGCCGCAAATCCGACCATGGCATCCGGTATCGGAATGAACAGGCGAATATCCTTTGTCCTGACCCTTATTCTCATATCCGCCCCTTCTATTTGTCAATAAATATCCTTACGGTCGTTCCGTCCGCTGCCGCCACATTAACAAAGTCTCCTTCAATCTCTTCATCCAGGCATTCGGAAACCGCCTCCATGACAGCCTCAAGATCCACCCCCTGAAGGTTCTGTTCCGGAATGGGAAGCTTACCCGTTGCTTTCAGTATTTTCCTCACCGCACCCACCGGGAACTGAATATTCACCTTATCGCCGGTAACACTGTCCACAATAATGCGGAGCATCTTTTTATCATAGCTGCTCTTTTCCACGGCAGTCTGCCTTGCGGGCAATTCTATGTTCATGGCCGCCATCAGCTCTGCCCCCTGTTCCGCCGTAATCGTTCCTTCTTCTACCATTTTTAATATTCTTAACTGCTCATCCATAGCCAATCTCCTTTTTTTGAAACAGTCCGGACGAATCTGTACTGTTACTCCATTTTTCTATATTTCTTCTATTTCAGCCGGGCGATAGCCTGTTCCGCCGTTATTTCCCCATTTTCCAGGGCCTTGAGTATCTCATCCCTCTTCGCTGTCTGTGAATCCGTCTCCGCTTCATACCCAAGCTTCTTAATCACAGTATCCAGCTTGGAGCGTACCGTGGGATAGGAAATGCCAAGCTCCTTTTCCACTTCCTTGATATTCCCCCGGCAGCGGATAAAGGTTTCCGTAAAGTACAGCTCCTCGTCTGAAAGATAATCAAATTTGCTGAGCCTGAAATTATTCTCAATTACCGTATCACAGCACTCGCATTTCAGACGGGCCACTGTGAGCTCATTATTGCACACCGGACAACGGCTGATAACCTTTTTCATATTGCCGCTTCCTCCTTTCGCTTTTCATCACGTTCCATAATCCCAATATAAACTTATAATTTATATATGTCAATGGAAATATTAATATTTTTAATTATATAATTAATTTTATTAATTTATCTTTTAATTTATTAAAAATAAAGTCTTCCATCAGACTATAAGAAAATCCACCCGATTAATTTTTTCGCATGAGAAAAGGGCCGCATACCAATTAATAGTACTACGGCCCCAATAACATGTCCCAATAAACCACGTTTTTATAATTGCTTTAAATTTTTGTTTTTCATTATTTGATTATTGCTTCATTAAAATCGGCATAAAAATACCGCCCTGTACACTTCGCGCTTTGAAGTGGCAATACTCGCCCGTTACCGTATCATACCAGTCGGAGAACGGGAAACGGCTCTTTGTATTTTTCAGATAATCCGCAACCGCTGCAATCAACGTCTCTGCCTGTTCAGGACTTTCCGCCATCGCCGCACACCAGAGAATCCAGTCGCTCTTCGTATATTCCCTGCGGCTGTCCAAAGGCGTGCCGTAAACATTTTTCTTTTGCACATAGCAGGCCAGTTCCTTTTTATATACCTCTTCAGAGAACAATGCAGAACCAAAGAACTTATCCCATACAAGGTTATATTTTAAGCTCCACGTTTCAGGGCTGCCGAAGGCCAGTACATAGTGATCGCCCGCATCGCTGCGTTTTTCCCAGTCTTTTGCCATTGCAGCCGCCTTTTCATGATATTCCCTGGCAGAGTCTTCTAAGCCCAACTGCCCGGCAAGCTGTGAATAAGCTTCAATCCCCATAATCGCCTTGGCCGACAGATTCACGTTATGTGATAAATGGCCGGCAAAATCATCTGTGCACAGCTGCTCTCCGGGATCTGCGCCGAAGGTGAGCAGATACTGTGTCCATTGCTTCAACACATCCATGTAAGGCTCTGCAAATGCAGGGCTTTGATCCAGCTTGCAGACCGCGGCTGTCAGGATCAGCATATTGCCGCATTCTTCCACAGGCATCTGATATTTGGAATCATAGACGCCGCTGTTTTTAGGATATATATGGAAGGGCGGCAGCACCGCTCCCTGAGCGTCGCAGAAACCGATTCTGTCCTTTGCGCTGTTCAGTCCGTAAACCTGCCCCCATGCATAAGGGTATCGGCCCACATCGTGAGGCGCGAAATCATAATCCCATACATCACAGGCAGCAAAACGGAATACCGGACGCAGCATGCCCTTGACATACTCCGTATCATATAACAAAAATAACGGTGCGGAAGGATAGCTGATATCCACGGTGCCAATACAGCCATTGGAATCATTTTCTTTGGAAAGGAAAATCACTTCCCCCTTTTCATCCGTGATCAGCTTGTGGGCCGCAATTGCATGACGATAACTCATATTACACAAAAATGCGTAATCCGCGCCGCCGATGGCCTTTGCCTTTTCCTCCAGCTCTTTGTCAAATTTTGCACAGCGGGACATCACATCTTTTTTATCCGCCAGGCTTGCCGCAACCGCCTCCAGGATATCGCTGTAGCTGTTGGTCCAATACGCTTTGCGCCATTCTCCGAAATAATTGATGGAAAGCAGATCATCATAAGCCAGCACAAGTCCTGCTGTCTTCCTTTCCCTGCCCAGGGGCACGGCCGCACAAAGCTGTTCATTTTCCGCATCGAAAGAAATCGCCGCTTCCTTCTCATCGGAAGCCAGGTATACATATCCCCAGTCAATCGTAATATTATCGCCGCTGCTGCCAAGAGGCTGCTGCATTGCCTTGCCCATGCACGCATAAGAAAAAGCATCCTTCTGATAGCCGCAGCCGATCAGCGGGCTTTCCTGACGGCGGACCAGATCCGCGGAAACGATAAAATCCACATCCACACAGCAGGCTTCCTTACGCTCTATGGTAAAGTCCACATAGGTGCAGGGCCTGGAAACCGACGTCAAATCCTCCAATAAAAGGGGCGAGGTAAAGCCCACGTTCAGAATAATTTTCTCATTTTCAAAGGTATATACTGTTTTTGTTGCGGTCACATCAATCGCTTTCTGCGGAATTTCCGTATGGAACTCCTTATTTCCCAAAAAGCTGTAAACCGTGCCGTCCACAGTGACATATCCGCGGATTTTCTGACGGATGCCGCTCCAGTGCACAGGGTCTGCATCATACAGCCGGTCACAGGATGACCAGATGGAAAAATAGGGATCATGCACCGCCAATGGGATACTCGCTGCTCTTTCTACTCTCATGCTGTCTGCTCCTTTTTCAATCACGGAGGGTTGCCGTCCGCTTAATCAGACGATCCTCCACCCAGTTTTGTTCATAATACGTGTTATTTTCGAAGGTATCGGATATGGCATCCATTTTGGCATACATCCTTTCCTTCAAGGCTGCGGCAGCCGCTTCATAGCCGGGTTCTTTCATCAGATTATGCATCTGGTAAGGATCTGCCTGATTGTCAAACAGAAGTTCCTGTCCATCGGATTTGAAAACAGCATAAGTATACTGCTTCGTCCGGTAGGCCCTCCATTCATTTCCGTCTCCAAACACAGCGGTAGGTCCGGTGCACATCATCAGCGCGCCCTCCTGTGTATCCGTTTTTCCCTCGATACAGCTGCTGTAATCGCTTCCCTCCGCCTCCGCCGGCACCGGCAGTCCCATCAGGGACAAAAGGCTCGGCATAATATCAACGGTATTGAACACAAAATCCCGTCTGCAGCCTTCCTCCAGATGTCCCTTCCATTTCATAAGGAAAGGCACACGTACCGCTTCTTCATAAAAAATATTCTTGGCCCGTCTGCCATGGGCTCCGAAAAGCTCTCCATGGTCGGAGGTGAACACTATGATTGAATTTTCATCAAGTCCCAGCGCTTTGATGGATGCCATCAAACGGCCGATGTTATCATCCAGGTTTGCAGTCATCGCATAATAGACGCGCATCCATTCCGTCAGCTCGCCCCGCTCCTCTTCACTCAGCTTTGCCCAGTTGTCCGCATGGGGATCATTCTCCGGCAGATAGTTGGGCGGCAGGGAAAATTTTTTGTCCCGGAAACGTTCCAGATATTCTGCAGGCACATTTTCCGGCACCCAGGGAGCATGGGGCGTCCCGATGGACAAAAACAACGCAAAGGGCTTCTCCCCCCGGGAAAGGCGCGTAAGCTGCTCAATCGTCATATCCACCTGGGCATCCGGTTCGTATTTGTCATAATAGATCTTTTCCGAGCTGTCCAGATGATAATAGGCCGTTCCCACCTCGTACTCATGGCGGAAATTATAGCCTGCAAAATAATCGTTAAAGCCCAGACGATCCGGCCCTTTGGGTATGTAGGAATTTCTGGAATCATAATGATTGCCCAGCTCTGCCGCGTACATATGCCATTTGCCGATATACGCCGTTTCATAACCATTTTCATCCAGCACATCCGCAAAGGTATGATGATTGGGATTCATCCGTATTTCATTGATAACCATACCTGTGCTGGTAGTATATTTTCCGGTGAAAAGGGATGCCCGGTAAGGCGCACACACGGGATGTCCCGATACGGCCTGGCATAAATCCGTGCTCTCCCGGCAGAGGGCGTTGATATTCGGCGTAGCCGCATTTTTATCGCCTGTATAGCCCAGGCTGAAGTAGCGCAGCTGGTCCGCAAATATGTAAATCAGGTTTGGCTTCTGACTGCTCATAGTTAATCCTCCTAGTTTGTATCATACACTTTCTACGTTTTTTCTTCTACTGAAAAAACATTTTTTTACAGATTGCAAGCTGATTTTTATTTCTACCCTTTGATTGCTCCAACCATGATTCCCTTCACAAAATATTTCTGCACAAAAGGGTACATGATAATAACCGGCGCGCTGGCCACAATGATCAGCGCATACTTCATGGTTTCGCCCCGCATAACCTTTTCATACATCCCGGTAAGATCGCCTCCCACCGCCTCCAGGCTGTTCTGCAGGAGAATATCGCGCAGGACAATCTGCAGAGGAAACAGTTCCTGATTGCGCAAATAAATTACCGCATTGAAAAAGGCATTCCAGTGTCCCACCGCATAAAACAGCACAATGACCGCCAGAATCGGCGTTGACAGGGGCAGCACCACCTTAATCAGCGTTTTGAAATGGCTGCAGCCGTCAATGGCTGCAGCTTCCTGCAGTTCCTCCGGAATGCTGCTCTGAAAATAATTCTTCATGACAAGCAGGTTATAGGTTGCGATAGCATTGGGTATGACCATCGCCCAGAGCGTATCCGCCAGGTGCAGGCCGCGCACCACCATATAAACGGGTATCATCCCGCCGCCGAAAAGCATGGTGAAGGAGATTACAAAGGTGAGCGGCGTGCGCCATGGCATATCCTTTCTGGATAGGGCATAGGCCGCCAGTGTCGTCAGCATCAGATTCATGCAGGTGCCAAGTACGGTATATAAAAGGGTGTTGCGGTATCCCACCCATACTTTTCTTTCGGACAGTACCATTTTGTAGGACTCCACATTAAAGCCAATCGGCAAAAAACGGAGCTTCCCGCCCAATACTGCTTCCGGCTGGCTGAAGGAAGCGATAATGACAAAATACAGCGGGTAAGCGATAACAATCATAATAAAGAGGCTGATGATAATCAGCACTATATCAAAGGCCTTATCTGTCCTGCTTTTTTTTCTCCACATATCCCATTCCCCCTTACCACAGACTGGTTTCAAAAAACTTTTTACAGAATTTATTCGCAGCAATAATCAAAAGCAGGTTGATCACGGAATTCATCAGTCCCACTGCCGTCGCATAGCCGATGTTTCCCTGCAGGATACCCTGTTTATACACCAACGTGGAGATGATTTCACTGGATTTTAAATTCAGATCATTCTGCAGAAGGTACGCCTTTTCAAAGCCAATGCTCATGATCTGTCCAATTTTTAGAATGAGCAGCGTCACAATCGTAGGCGTGATTCCTGGCAGCGACACATGCCAAATTCGCTTGAATCTCCCTGCGCCATCGATTTTTGCCGCCTCATAGAGAGAGGGATCGATGCCCGCCAGCGCAGCTATGTAAATGATGGAGCTCCAGCCGCTTTCCTGCCACACCTCAGAAAGTACATATACCCCTTTAAAATATTTGGAGGATTCCAGAAATCCGATGGGACCTATGCCGAATACGCCCAGAATTGTGTTCAGAATTCCGTATTGGGGAGAAAGGAACAGATACAGCATGCCGCACAGCACCACAATGGAAATGAAATGCGGAATATAGGTAATATTCTGCAGAACCTTTTTAAACTTCTGTCCCGGCAGTTCGTTTATGATAATCGCCAGGATAATCGGAATCGGAAAACCCAGCAATATGGAATACAGACTGATGGAAAGTGTATTCCAGATAATATCCTTCCAGTAATAGGAGGAAAAAAACTGTTTAAACCAGCGCAGCCCCACAAAGGGACTGTCCAGATATCCCAGTCTTGGATTATAGTCCTTAAAAGCCAGCTGGATGCCATACATAGGCACATAACAGAAAATGATATACCACAAAAGAGGAAGCACAAACATGGCAAGCAACTGCCATTTGCTCCTGAGTACTTTCCCGAGTTTCTTTTTAGGCACAACAGCCATATTTGCTTTTGCCATAATTGAGCCGCCTTTCTGCAAACCAGGAACAGCCTGATATTGCCGGACAGAAACTCTGTCTGGCAATATCACCCGTTGTTTATTAATTATTCAGAGTATCATATGCTGTCTGGTAAATGGACACCCATTCCTCAAGCCCGATCTTGTTCATAGTTTCCACATAAGTATCCCAGTCGCTGTCAAAATTGAGTTCTCCGCGGATAAACTTCGCGATAGCCTCTTTTTCATAGCTCTCCAAATCTGTCCAGAGAACGGAAAGTCTGTCGGAAACCTCCTGCTCCAAAAGAGGCTCCGAATAAATCTTCTCCGGGACACAAGGGTCTAATGCCTTCTGGGCCGCCAGCGTCGCTTCTGAAGCAATAGCCTCACAGTTATTTTCATTCACAAGCTGCGGTGCGCCGCCTCCGGACCAGATGGTAAATTTGCCGATGGCTGTACCGCTGCCCTCAGGGCTGTCCAGGATACCGTCATTGTAATGCGGCATTCCGTCTTCGTCGAAGTACATGTTCTCGCCTTCCACACCATAGCGCATCAGACAGGAGCCTTCCCAGCTATAGAAGTAATCGATCCATCTCATTGCCGCCTCTTTGTTTTCACAATCAGCGCAAATGGCAAAAACACCGTTATCACGGGCGGCAGGCGCAGATTCCACATACTGCTTCTCTGCTTTTCCCTTAAAAGGAGCCACACCTACAAAGTTGGTGGAATCAAAAGTATCATCCGCCTGATTGAAGAAAAGCCCCATCTGCTGTCCTGCCATCTTAGCCGCATATTTTGCATATTCCTGGGTGAAAATTTCAGGATCAATCAGTCCTTCCTCATACATTTTGTTCAGCCACATGAGCATATCCTTGAAATTATCCTCGGTCAGATAGGTGGTTACCTTGCCGTCTCTTACCTCCAGGAACCGGCCAAACTGGTACTGATAGCCCCATACGCCTGCAAAACGGCGGACCAGCCCCTGCGCGTCAGAAATACCCATCGGATATTCATCCGCTTCCCCGTTGCCGTTAAAGTCAACGCCCTTAAATGCGCGCAGCACCTCTTCCAGCTCATCCACCGTCGCGGGCACCTCTTTTCCCACCTGGTCCAGCCAGGATTTATTCATCCAGAACTTATCGTCCCTTGCAGCCGTCAGCGTAAAGATTGCCGGCAGTGTATAAATATGGCCGTCCGGAGCCGTAATTCTGGAAAGGATGGCCGGATCCTCATCAATCAGCTTCTGCAGGTTCGGCGCATATTGGGGAATCAAATCCTCAAGCGGGGCCAGAATTCCCATATTCCCGTATTTTACGATTTCCGCATTGTTGATAAATGCCCTTACGAAAATATCCGGGTACTCATTGCTCGCCCACATCAGGCTCTTCTTCTCGTCGTATCCTTCCGCCGGCAGAACATCTGTGAAATCCAGTTTGATATTGGTCATCTCCTGATACTTTTTCCACATTGCCATTTCATCCCATTTGCCCTGAACCGGACCCTGCTGGCCAAATACCTTCAGCGTGATTTCCTCATTCACAATCGGGAAGCCTTCCGCATTTAGATTGGAGGGCTGCTGTGCGCCGGCCTCCGTCCCCTGTGCTGCCGCCTCCTGCTTTCCCGACATTTCTGCAGTATCCGTTTTGGCACCGCAGCCTGTCAGCATACCGACCGCCATACAGGCAGTCAACACCATAGCAATTACTTTTTTCTTTTTCATGGTAACCTCCTTTTTTTGCAGTTTTCCTGCATCATCCCTCAGGGATCCAATCCTTGTTTCAGCTGTTTTTGAGTATAGCAGAGAGTCCGTACTTTTTAACTACACAAATTTGTGCTTCTGGTTCAATTTTTTAGCATAATGCTTTTATTTTCATGTACCCGCTTTATTTTGTATACAAATTACACAAATATTTTCTGCTTGATAATTGACCGCATCTGTGCTATTTTTGATTCAGCAAATTAAGTATGGTCCCAAAACACCGCCTGGGAGAGGGGAAGAACGGATGAAACAATTTTTTTGCCGGATCAAACAAAAGATAACCGGTTCCATCAACGCAAAATTTCTGGTAATGTTCCTCGTTCTGCTGATTATCCCTCTCATTATACTGACCCAGATTTTCATCGTCCGTCTGCACAGCGTCCTGAAGGCGAAGGAACAGGCCTCTATCGATGAAAAAATACAGTTTGCCGGCTCCGAATTTGACCGGATATTTTCCGATATGGACCGGATTACTACCTCACTGATTCTGGATTATCATGTGACGGATATTCTTAACGATCCCGCGCTTGTTCCCAGCTATGAATGGTTTACCGGCTATAAATCCATGAACAGCCTGCTTTCCCTTCTTACCACAAATTCCGGCCATACCTTTCAGATAACCATTATCAGCGCCGATAACAGACTCTACCGTTCCGGCGCGCTGCATAATGCCATGCAGACTACCGATGCACCGATTTTTACGCATGTCAGTGAAGGAAACGGCCAGCCGGTCATCTTTAACCGGGCGCTGGAGAATTTTGACGAAACTGAGGTCATCACCTTCGGACGTTCCGTCTTTCAGGAGGGAAAGTTCCTCGGAACAATCCTGGTGGAGCTGCCTGTTGATTATTTGAATAGCCTGCTCAGCCCTTTTGACAGCGACTCCACCCAGCTTTACGTCCTGGGGGAAAACAGCAAAATCATCTATGCATCCGTTCCTGTTGAATCTGCCGTCATTCCCCCTGAACTGAATGATGCGTTATACAGCGGCAACTCTACCGTTTCTTTTGGCAGGACTTCCTATCTGTTCCGGCAGATGCCTATGCGTCAGCATCCTCTGTCCATCGTTGCCATGGTGAAAGCCAACACCGTATTCCAGGAATCCACCCACGTTATCAGCGCTTATGTTCTTGGTTTTGGGCTGCTCACGGTAGCCACCATATGCGGTATTTTACTTCTGACCTTCTTTTATACCAGAAACATACGGACGCTGAATGCCGCTGTTTCCAGCTTCGGCGAGCAAACCGTTGCTGAGATTTCCCTGCCGGTCCGTTCCCAGGATGAAATCGGGCAGCTGACGCAGGGCGTTATTTCCATGTCCCACCGTATCAACCGTTTGGTTTCCCAGATCCGGGAAAATGAACGAAACAAGCGGATTCTGGAGTTTAATTCCCTGCAGGCACAGATCAATCCCCACATGATTTATAATACGTTGAATACCATTACCTATCTGGCGGAAATGCAGAACATTTCCAATATCCGGGAGGTTTCTTCTTCCTTTGCACATCTCCTGCGCTCTCTGTCCAACCAAGGGGAGTTCATCACAATTTCCCAGGAAACCGCATATCTGGAATCTTTTATCGCCATCAAAAAATATAACCTGCTCTGCAGCGTGGAAGCGGAATTTAAGATAGACGAATCGGCAAAAAACTGCCGGATTCTTAAGCTGCTCCTTCAGCCCATTGTGGAAAATGCAATCATACACGGTTTTTCCAACCGGCTGGAGGACGGATTGATCCAGCTTTTTGTCAGAAGAAAAGAAGGCCTGATTCTGATAGATATTTCAGATGACGGCAACGGCATGGACGAAAACAGAATCCAGAAAATTTTATCCGGGGAAGAACAAAGCAGCAATACCTTTCTCCGGGTCGGCACGAAAAATATCATTGACCGCCTGAAGCTGCAATATGGCGGCAGCTGTACATTTACCATCGTAAGCGCCCCGGGCTGCGGCACTACGGTACATATTTCTTTTCCGGCGGAAGAAATGGGCGCAGACCATAAACTTACTGCAAAGGAGGAAGCTGCAAATGTTACGAATCCTGCTGGCTGATGATGATATACTGGCTTTAAACCGCTTGTCCGGCCTGATCAACTGGAATGCAAACGGATATGAGGTGGTGGGACAGGCCCTGGGCGGCAGGGATTGTCTGAAACTGGTAAATAAGCTGTCTCCCGATATGCTAATTCTGGATATAGATATGCCTGATGTAAACGGCGTGCAAGTGACAAAAGAGCTGCACAGGCAGAAATCCCGGGTGAAAATACTAATTTTGAGCAATTACGATACCTTCGGTTTTGTCCGGGATGCAATGCGTTACGGCGCCTGTGACTATCTGCTCAAGCACCAGCTGACCGCATCCATTCTGCTGGACAAGCTGAAAGAGACCGAAGAAATCCTGAAAAAAGAAGGTGCAGACTCCTCTCATATGACTTTTTTCACCACAGTGGCAAAGCAGAAATACCTGCGCAGCCTCCTGCTCAATGGAATCGTCAACCAGGAAGAGCACAGTCACATGTCCGCGCAGAAGGATTTCTCACCGGGCTGTTTCTGCCTGTCAGTAATGCAGATTACAAATTTTATCCTTATCACCCATTTTTCCCGGAATATGGAGCGGGAAAAACTGATTGATTCCATCACCACATTGGGCGCCAATATTTTTTCTTCTCTCGGGAACGGGCTGATTACCCACATGGAATATGGGCAGTTTGCCGTTTTATTTCATTTTTCTGAGCATGCCGGGACTCAGGAAATCACAGCGCAGTTAGCCGCGGCTATGCGGCTTTTATCCTCCAATATACGGAAGGTTTTCAGCCTGACCGCCATATATCAGCTCAGCGGCAGCTTCAGCCGGATCGACAGTCTGCCCGCCTGCTATCAGAAAACGGTGGCCGGTCTGGAAAAGCAGGCCTTTCCCGCATCCCAGGAGAACAAAGCCGCCGTTTTGCAGAAGAAAGCTTCAGATCCCGGAAATGCGCCTGCTGCATTGTCTGTCCTAACACTTCAGGAAGAAAAAGATCTGATGGATGCCCTCACATCCCTAGATCTGCCAAAAACAGAATCTCTGCTGGAAACACTTTTTCACCGGTTCCAGCAGGATAAAGGAAGACTGCCGCAGTCCCTTGTCTCCCAGCTTCTTGAAATCGGAGGAAAGTTCCAGGAAAATCAAAATATTGTACTTTATAAAAATGATGTTTTAAAAGCAGATGATTTTTCACAGATGAAGCCCAGCGATGTGACGCAGTTCCTGCTGGACTATTTCCATGACATGATACAGCGGGCGCCCGGTTACGGCAGCCGCAAATACTCCGTACATATCCAGAAGGCACTGCTTTTTATCCATCAGAACTACGCCGGGGATATATCTCTGTCCATGCTGGCGGAGGAGCTGCATGTTTCCCCCACCCATCTTTCCCGGCTTTTTGGCAAAGAGGTGGGAACCTCATTCATTGACTACCTGGTTTCCTACCGCGTACAGCGCGCACAGCAAATGATTCTCCACTCAAACCTGGATTTAAAGAGCATTGGAGAGCAGGTCGGCTTTCACAGCTATAATTATTTTTTACGCGCCTATAAGGAGAAAACAGGCCATACCCCGTCTCAGGATTTTGCAGGACGGTCTGTTTAGTATGTGCTTATCACGAGTCAGTTACAAATTATACACCGAAAGGAAGAATAGCAATGAAAGATTATGATTTGCCTCTGTCAAACATCATATGTGACGGAGGAATGATGAATATTTTCCGCTCTGTCGGCTGTATCGGAGACAGTCTGTCAAGCGGCGAGTTTGAGTATGACAATCATGGGGAAAAGGGCTATTGGGACTGCTATGAATATTCCTGGGGAAAGCAGATAGAGCGCATTACCGGAATTGAAATGACCAATTTTTCCCGGGGAGGGCTTACAGCTTTTCAGCTTTACATGGATGCGGATACGGGAACAAGCCCGGTTGATGATATCAATCAGCTTTTTCATCCGGAGAATGCCAAACAGGCCTATATTATCGCACTGGGCGTTAACGATTTGAAAGGACAGGGCAATCTGCAGACCTTCTACAGCGGTGAGGTGGAAAATGCGGAAACAGATATTGATTTAGAGGATTACACACGCAATAGAGGCACCTTCACCGGCTGGTATGCAAAAATCATCCAGCGGCTGCAGACCATCCAGCCGGATGCAAAATTTTTCCTTGTCACCATGCCCAGGGAGGATGGCAGCGAGGAAGGCTTTGTCCGGATAATAAATGATATCGCAGGAAAGCTGAAGAACTGCTATGTAATTGATCTGTATTCCTATGCGCCGCCCTACGACGAGGCTTTCCGGCAAAAATATTTCTGCGGCCACATGAACGCCATGGGCTACCTGCTGACAGCGCATTATTTTATGACTTATATTGACTGGATTATCAGACACAAGCCAGAGGACTTTACATATGTGCAGTTTATTGGAAGCGGTTTCAGACCGTATGCAGAATAAAACAGCCGACAGACTGCTAATACTATAGATAAATAAATACTTTTGTTAAATTGCTGCTGTAGATAAATTAACACTGTAGAAAAATTCATGTCATAGATAAATCGATGCTGTGGATAAAAGTGATACTTCGGTAAAAACTGCTTGACGTTTTATACTGTAATTGATATTATTACAGTATAAAGTGAGGGATTCTTATGAAATTAAAGGGGATAATTGTATCTATTATTTTATTTTCATTGCTTCTTTATATCTGTTCTGCGGCATCTAACAGCACAGCAGATAATTTACAGGCAGATTCAGCCTTAACGGCAGAAAGCGAGGTATCTTCCATGAGAATTAAGAATGCGGAAAACATGGAAATCATAGAAACAGACCTGGAAAATTTAAGGGAAATCTATTTTGCAGGCGGCTGCTTCTGGGGCGTGGAAGAATATTTTTCAAGAATCCCGGGCGTTTATGATGTGGTTTCCGGCTACGCCAACGGCAATACTGAGAAGCCGACCTATGAAGGGGTCTGCTCCAATACCACAGGCTTTGCGGAGACAGTGCGCGTCCGGTATGATCCGGCAGTGGTTTCCCTGCGCATACTGACCGGGCAGTATTTTAAAATAATCGATCCCATCAGCGTAAACCGGCAGGGCAATGACAGAGGCACTCAGTACCGGACCGGAATCTTTTACACGGAGGAAAAGGACTGTGCCTCCATTCAGCCTCTCATGAATGAAATACAGAATGATTATTCCGAGCCGCTGGCGGTAGAGCTTGCGCCGCTGGAAAATTTCTATCCGGCCGAGGACTACCACCAGGACTATCTGCAGAAGAATCCGGGCGGTTATTGCCACATTGATTTTTCCAGTCTGGAGGATTTGACGGTAAGCGCCAATGGCACCGTGGGAATCCGCATTCCGGAAAAAGAACTGCGGGAAGAGCTGACACCGCTTCAATATGAGGTAACCCGGAATGCCGCCACGGAAAGGCCCTTCACCGGGGAATATTGGGACTGCAACGAACCGGGGTTATATGTAGATATTGTTACCGGAGAGCCGCTCTTTACCTCTGCCGACAAATTCGATTCCGGCTGCGGTTGGCCCAGCTTCACAAAGCCTGTGGAACCGGAAGCCGTAACACAGCTGGAAGACAACAGCCACGGTATGAAGCGCATTGAGGTGCGCAGCCATGACGGTGATTCCCACCTGGGGCATGTGTTCGAGGACGGCCCCGCAGAATCCGGAGGACTCAGATACTGCATCAACAGCGCCTCCCTGCACTTCATTCCACTTTCCCGGATGGAGGAGGAAGGGTACGGTGCCTATATTCCTCAGGTGCTTGCACAGTGAAAAGCTTTTCCTGTCTCCAAATAAAAGCTTGAAATTTCCTAATATGAGACAATGCGCAGAAGCCTCTGCGCATTGTAGTATTTCAGTATAATATGGCTTTCGCCATCTTTTTTAGTTCCTCCCGCTTAACTTTGTTGGCTGTATAACTATATTACTGTATTATAATACGTGTGTTACTATGTTTCTGTATTATCGCATTACCGTATTTCTCATGTTACAGTCCCAGACTCTCCATCCAGGCTTCAAGCTCCTCCTTCTCCGCATATGAGCTGAAGCGCCTGCCGGGCTTCCAGTTTGTTTCCGCGCAGCAGGACTTTTTCAAAATATCTACGGTATTGCCTAATCCGCTTCCGCCGGAGGTACAGAATGGAACAATCGTTTTTCCTGAGAAATCATAGCTTTCCAGGAAGGTTTGGATGATGCGCGGTGCCTCATACCACCAGATTGGGAATTAAAATTTGTCTCTCTTCGTAAAATGTTTATATTTAAAGGATTTCAACACAATACACGCTTTTTTAGTTTTATATTGAATTTGCCTTATAATCTCATTATAAAATTTATTAAAAAGATAAGCAAATACCTGGATTACATAAAACGCTATACACGCAGGACATAAGTTGCTTTCTCTTTTTTCTATCTTCTATAAATATTCATCCAAATACACAAAAAAGCCCAAGCACCATTTCTGATAATTAAGCCTTTTGCTAAAATTGTGTCACCACTGGTGTCACAATTTGCAATCTTAACATTATTACAATTTTAAATATTCTAATCTTGTTTTCTCCAATGCCTTCTCGAGTTTCTGACTTTCTTTTTTCAGTTCTTCGTTTTCCCGCTTTAAATTCTCCAATTCTATCTTATAAATCTCTTTCTGTTTTTCCAGACCATATTGCTTGACTTCCTTCCAAATTTCCGTCATCTGCTCTATATCCTGTTCCCTTTTTACTTCATCAAGAACCGCTCTCACTCTTTCTTTATTTTCATCATGTTCACCTAATTACCAGACTTCGCTTTTTCCTCCAATAACCATATCTCCATCCGCCTATGCGTTCAATTTTTCCAGTTTCCACCATTGACTTCATCAGGCGTTTTGTAGAACGTTCAGAGCCGTCCGCTAAAATCACTGTTTGAGCCTGTGAAAACTTGGTTCTTCCTTTAATTATTGCCAATATTTTTTAATCCCGGGGAGATTTCATCCGCTTATCTTGCTCTCCTTTTGCCTCATCAATGGCTCCTACCCGTTTACATACAAACCTCATCTGTTTCTTATAACTAAACAAAAACAGCGTTGCACAACCTAATAAAAAGCAAAATTCCCAATTTTCCAAGAACCAACCAGTATTTTCCTTAAAGCAACTAAAAATCTTTATAAATAGCAAAATCAAACTGGCTGTCAATATGGAACGATAATAATTACAAATTTCTGCCAAAGTTCTAACTTTTTCGTTTATTTTTTCAGCTTTTACATATTCATTATAGTCAACTTCTTTAATAAAATTGCATTTTAGTAAAAGTGGTTTAATTATAAGTGAACCCAAACGATTAATTATAAATCCCATAAAATAATAAACAACAATTTCTTCTCCTATATTGTCTACAGGAAGTTCCAATCCACACAATAATCTAAGCGCCATTCCAAAAAATGCTCCAGGCAATAAGTTTGTCATGATTTCATATGAATCTAATTTTTCAATAATATTTTCCATCCCATTCCTCCGTAATCTTTCGGCAATAGAACCGGTGAAATCAATTCAAATGCCTCACTTAGTGCATCTTTAAATTCCTTTTTTCGCTTCGCAAATAACACTCTTTCTGATCTTGATGTTGGAAATCCAAAATTTCCAACATCACTAATCAAGTTAGTCTGCCTTAGCTGACATCCACCTTCTATAGACAATTCCTGTTTTGCAAACCACAACTGTATATGTGGATTTATTAGCCTCAACCTGCCAAGCACTTCTTTATCCGCTAACGGTGTCCAAATACAGGTATTAGCAACAACGAACTCACTGTCCGCTACGCAATTCATGGAACTTAACAATATTATATCTCCGATATGTGCCGTTATAAAACTTCCATCTATTTCTTCTTTTGACATGCAAACATAAAATCCTTGAGGTACCCCCTTTATCTGAATATACTTCCATGGTGTTACCTCCGCTTTCGTTACTTTTTGTATATATTTACTTCGTGAAATTAACTGTCCTTCGTTTTGAATAATATCTCTACCTGCCCCTATAATCCACTTCACCTAACTTCACGCCTCCAGAACTTCCACCTCTGCCTCCTGTATACCTTCCAACATTCTCTGGCAAATATACTACTCCGTTTTTGGTGTTTTTTGCAGGTGCAAAGTTCTCATCTGCCATATATTCCTCCAGTTTATCAGAGCCTCCGCTAGTTGCACCAGAGCCAGTATTATCCGATACTAAATACAATTTTTCATACTGATAATCACCTAATTTTTCAAAAATCTTCTGTGCATTATCCAGTTTTCCATGATGCGGAAGCTGAATTATATGATAACTATTCAAGTTATACATGTATTCTGGCGTTGCATCTCCACATAACAGAATACATTGCGCATTATCTAGTTTCACCTTTAACTGAATACTAGCCGCATTCATTACAGTTTCTCCATCAATTTTAGCTCCTGCATTTTCTGAGTCTATTGCCGCAGCAACAACACTTGCGAATTCATCTTCATTCGGCCCAACGACTACTGCCACAGATACATCCGTATTAACTATCGCATTTTTTACTTCAAATTCGTATTCCTCCGCTTTTAAAACAATTTCACAAATTTTATCGAATATTTTTAAAATGCGTTCTCTCGTAGCTTTTGGTGTTCTTCTACCATCATCCAGAATGTCCATAACCTTCTTTGTACTTTTCAGATATAAAGATGTATATAGCGTAACTATATAGCCTTTTGTATAAAGAAAATCCATCAGACTAATTACACCATCGGTATGGTCGCTATCGTTGTGCGATACAACAATATGTACCTGCTTAATCAAACGATTCTTCTGCAGAAAGTCCTCCACTTCTTCTGCATGCCGTTCATGCCCACAATCATACACAATCAGGGTACTGCTATTATATAACAAAATACAATCCCCAAACCTCGTATCTGTGTCCTCATCATAGTGACTTAATGCTTTTAATTTCATAATATGTTCCTTTCTGCAGGTATAACGTCCTGCCCATTTATAATAGCATTCTTTTTATTGGCTGCTATTTTTTATATATCGGGTGGAGATGTGGATATCTCCATCCCGATTTTAATCCTCAATAGCATTATTAATTTCTTGAATCCACTGATCATTATCCGATGAAAAATGTTCCATGAAATTCCCAAAATTACTGCTTCCCTTGATTGAGTCATCCGTTGGAAGTTTCTTTATACGTTTCTGCATTTCCTGATAATTATCCTTTGTAATTCCAGAAAACAATGCCTTCCGTTGATCAGCTCTTCCCTTGTAGCTTTCAACACCTGTAAGGTTAAAAATAATTGGTGCATTCTTTTTCTTTTTATGGGATTCCAACATTACTTCATCCCAATGTTCAATGATAATCTGCATGGTACAAGGATTTCCGAATATCACAACCTGATCTGCTGCATGTTTTGTTCCATGAACTTCGTTAATTTTTCTTTTTATGTCACCATACTGCTCATACGGTTTTTTATCTGTATCACAAAATACAAGAACCAAATCATAAGAGCCATTCTGATATTTATCTTGATAACGGGCCGGAATATTTCCATTTCCCTCTGCGTTCTCCAATACAAATTCGTACATCTTACTCCAGACTTGCAACGAAATCAATTTGTCCAAATATTCATACTCTTCATCACCTTCACAGATAATACATATCCTGCTGCCAGAAAAAATCTGGGGGATTCTATTTGTCATTGGCAAAATCCCCTTTCTGACTTCCTTTTATGCTCAGCAAAGAACGTATCAATTCTGGGTCCGGAACTGCTCCTAACACACCTTTTCTATATTTTTCCATAACATCGGTTGTATCTCTTACTCCCTGCCCCGCTGTAAACTGTGCCAGCGAATATACATATATTCCTTCTTTATCTTTATGGATAAACCAAATCTGTTCTTTTCGGAACATTTTTTTACAGTCCATCAAATTAATATCATGGATTGTAAATATCATCTGTGCATTTGTATTCAACTCGTTATTAAACATCGCAACAATTGCCCTGGTCAATTTAAAATGAATGCTACTATCTAATTCATCAACTACAAGTATCCTCCCCTGTTCCAAACCTTCTATAATATAGCTTGCAAGAGCAGCTATTTTTTTTGTTCCCGTTGAGTCAAAAAGTATACTTGGAACCGCTACCCCCTTATATACTGATACCAAACGAATCTGATCCATTAGCCGGTCTGGAATATCCAGTGCTTTTTCTTCTGGTTTTCCCTCTGGCTTTTCAACATCAATTTTTAACGGGAGTTTATCTATATCCATATATTCAAAGTCATCCATATACAAATCAGCATTTTTTATGAATTCAACCACCTTTTTCTGCAAATCATTTTCATTTTTCATTAGATTAATAGTTCGTTCCATTGGAATATTATTCATATTAACAATGTCAATTTTTGAGGCAAAGCCAACTACAATCTGCTTCATTTCTGCCAAGCGTTTAAATTTACTGATATCAATCATATGAATTAACAGATTACTTTGTGATACAAACGGAATCATTTTTAATAATTCCTCATCCTCATATGCGTATTTTGAATGAATTGAATCTTTCAGAAGCCATACGACTTCTTTTTCATTCCCATATTTGTCTTTCAAAATTTCTGAAAATTTTTCAAATGGATATTCCTTTTTTTCCACATCATACCGAAAATCATACGAAAACTCTCTTCCGTCCCATAAGAAAGTAATTCCAAGCTCACAAATGGAATTGTTATGAAAAAGATTTGGCATAATTGCGGAATTTTGATTTACAAGAGCTTTCTTGACTGCTTTAATACATTTCACAAGGCAAGTCTTACCTACATTATTGGGACCATATATTCCAGCCGTTTTTAAAATATTGAAATTATTTTTCCTGTATACATTAGAAGTGAATTTACTGCTTCTCATGTCCGCTTTCATTGAAAATGCTATCTCATCGTAAAACGAGAAACAATTTTTCGCTCTCAATTCTATAATCATGTCTGTTTCCTCCAGTTTAGGAATGCCCTTATTCTTCTTTCTTTATATTATAACACTTTTAATTTTTTATGCAATATTTTTTCACAAAAAATATACTTTTCTTACTGTCATTTATAGTTAGGTACTAACACCATTGGTATTTATGGTTCTCTTTTTACTATTTTCGATAAATAAAAGGGCCTCCAGAATTGAATATTCTAAAAGCCTATTTTTCACCACACTATGTGCAATTTTTCTTTTTACTTGTGTATACCGTTCTTCTTTACCCTCATTTTTCCAACGCTATATACAAAATATACATCCAAAACCATACTCCATTTTAGGGAATCCAACCATGACAACATCCGCACTCTGAATATTAGCCGCAGAGCCATCAATCGCCGGTCTTGCCTTTTTGTCTTTCATTTCGATAGTACTTCTGCTTCGTTTATCGTTCAAGTCCAAATCTGCGGAACTGTACTTCTGCGCCGACTTAATTTCGTACAGTTCCCCGCCCACAGCATCTGCCAGTGTCCTGGCTAAGCGTGACGTTTCCCCACTTGCCGAAATGTATGCAACCAAAATATTACTCATAATGAAATCTCCTCTCAATAACAAATGGTCTGCCGTTACTGCTTATAATTATAAATTTGGGGGTTCGGTTTTGTCTAATGCCTATTTTAACTGGTGTGTTATTCATTTTTTGTGTTGCCGGACTTCCGAAAAATCACTTGTTGGAATTCGCCTATATTCGTAATACTTTTTATATACTGCTATCCATGAGTATATCTCAAATCAAAGACCCCGCTGCAAGCACGGGGTATCAAACTTGCAGTACTGCAGAGCAACGATGTCTTTGACCCTCGCGGCAGTCGCTAAATATCCATGCAAGCATGGCTACTTGGCTCGTTGCTCGCGGAAATAAAGTAGTGTGTTACTGGCGAACATGTTATACTAAGTTGAAAACCCAACATTATAGATTACATCTTTTAAGAGTCCAGCGGTGATATGTCAAGTATAAATTAAAAGTTTTTTTGAAGCATTTTCATATCATTTGCTGTAAAAAGGGTAACCTTAACAAGCCCTGCAAGGATTTGCTTTTTTTGTAGCAGGGTATTCGTCGGCAGGAATAGAAAGCTATTCTGCCGCCCGGTATAGACGGTTGTCTTTCAGCATCCGAAAGACTAACCGCACGAATTTACGGGCAGTTAATGCGAGTGCGCGTTTGTGTTGGTACCTGTTCACCTCTTTATATTTGGTGTGATAGAAGTTGCTGTACTCTGTGTCGCATCTCACAAGAGACAAAGCACCTTCACACAGGTAATACTTTAGAAATCGGTTGCCGGACTGTATCTGCCTTGTGTTTTCAGCTTCAAAGTCGCCAGACTGATGCTGTTTCCACGCAAGACCGGCATACTTCCCGAGTTGTGACTGGCTCGGGAAACGATTGATATCACCAATCTCCGCCATGATTCCGGCAGAGATCACCGGGCCGATGCCGAGGATGGATATCAATACGTTTGGCAGGAGTTCTGCCTGGGCGGTGATTGCCTTGTCAAACTCCTTGATCTGAGTTTCCAATGCCTTTATTGAGGTTATAGATATGGAAAGCACCTGGTTTACGGAGTCGTTTACCGTCTTGGGCAGGCGGTATGAGCTTCTGGCTGCTTTCTGGATGGCTTTGGCTACGGCATCCGGATCAGGGAAGCGGTTTCTTCCCTTTTCCATGATAAAGTCCGTAAGCTCATGTAAGTCCATGTAGGCCAATGCTTCTGCGGATTCAAACTCTTGGTAGACGGCAAGGGCTGTGGTGCTGAAGGTATCGGAAAATACCTTTTCCTGCGTCATCGAGGAATACTTCTTGAACAGGACATTCAGGAAACGCTGTTTTTCACGAACAAGGTTTTGGACAGCGTAGAAACGTGCCCTTGTGAGGTTTTGGAGCGCTTTGTAGCGGTAGTCTCCAAGGTAGACCTCTTTGTTGATTCTGCCGAAACGCAGGCAGTCCGCAATGATGAAGGAGTCCACAAAATCATTTTTAGGCAGGTCGTTATAAGCTTCTTTGAACTTTTTGACCTGCTTAGGATTGAGGACATGGATCTTCCGGCTGTAAGGAGCCAGAGAGGCATCTTCCCTTAAGAAATACACGAGGTTGTCGCCATAAACGGAAGTGGCTTCGAGACCGATGGTTACCGTGTCAAGGGAGTGGGAGGTCAGTGCGGAAAGAATCCTTTTCACCATCTGAGCAGAACCGTCTTGGGAGTTAGCAACAGAAAAGTTACTGTGCTTGCTGCCGTCAGGGAGCATCAGGTAAATGACATTGGATTTGCTGCTCACATCGATACCGACGTAAAGTGGGTTCATGTAATCACCTTCTTTCTATGTTGGATTTGAGTGTTCAATCGGTTTGGTAAAACCCATGATCACGGAGCATCGACACCCTCGCATATCAGAATCCGGTCTGAGATGGACTGATGCGAACCACACTGCCAGATGGCAGTCCATAGACTCAGACAAACAGCCAGCAGGTTTGAAGCTAACTTCCGTGTCAGGGGAACAGACTCACTATGAAGCAACCATTTCTGGTTCAACAGGAGGAAACAGAACTATTACCTGATTGACACTAAGGAACAATTATACCATGGGCTTTACTAAGCCGATTGAACAAATTTTATTCAGTTATCAAGGTACATTTATTGTATCTGAAAGATATTATACGAGGAGGAAACAGTATGTCTGATATATTGTTTAAGACGGATGATTATGTTTTTTCGTATCGGGCAGCCGGTATCTGCATACAAAATAACAGGATTCTTCTCCAAAAGCCCACAAACGATAATGGATTCGCTTTTCCAGGAGGACATGCTGCGTTTGGGGAAACAAACGAGGAAACGTTAATCCGGGAGTTCAAAGAGGAAATCGGTGCCGACATTTCAGTCGGTGAATTAAAATGGGTTGGTGAAATTTTCTTTCCATGGGGAGAAAAACCTTGTCATCAGATTTGTTTATATTATACAGTGGTAATTGAAGACGGGCATACGCCAAAAGAAGGCGCCTTCCTGGCGCAGGAACAGCTTGATGGCCGAAACTTTGAGCTTGAATTCCACTGGGTTCCGATTGATAAAATAAGCGATATTGAGATATATCCTGCAAACGCAATCCAGCTTTTAGAAAATCTCAATGATAATGTTCAACATTTTGTTTATCGAGAGTAAGGGCAATCGTTATGGTAACAGCCGAACCAGCTATCCCTGGCAATGGCAAAATGCCCGTCCCGTTTCTTTATGGAACAGATGGATTTTCTCAGACAGAAGGCTGATATATACCGCCTGCCCCGGCATCCCGGAATAATCAGCGCCTGTTATCATTGTAAGATCCGGCATTCCGGGAGCCGAGAGAAAAACCGCTGTCTCCCGCCCGGTATTTTCCACAATATTGATTTCCATCCGTATTGCGCCAGGTTCTCCTGGGCTGGCAGGTTTGATATGCTCCGGACGAATGCCTGCCGTTATTTCCCCTTGCACAGGTTCCTTCGGCAGCTTATCTTCATTCACAGGAATCCTGCGCTCTCCCAGGGTAAGGTAACAGCAGCCCTGCTCTGTGACAAGCCCTGTATCCCACAGGTTCATATGGGGAGAGCCTATAAATCCCGCAACGAACACATTCGCAGGATGTCCATATACCTCCTGAGGTGTCCCAAGCTGCTGCAGGACTCCTTCATTTATCACGGCAATGCGTGTTCCCATGGTCATTGCCTCTGTCTGATCATGGGTAACATAGATGGTGGTAACGCCCAGCTCCCTTTGCAGGGTTATGATTTCCCTGCGCATTTCCGTACGGAGCCTGGCATCCAGATTTGCCAACGGCTCATCCATAAGAAAAAGCTTCGGCTTTCTCACCATGGATCGCGCCAGCGCCACTCTCTGGCGTTGTCCGCCGGAAAGAGCGCCCGGTTTCCTTTCAAGTAAAGTATCTAACTCCAGCTTCTGCGCCACCTCAGCCACCCTGCTTTTAATTTCCTTTTTTCCGGAATGCCGCATTTTAGGGGGAAATGCAATATTGTCCTTCACTTTCATATTGGGATACAGGGCATAGTTCTGAAAAACCATGGCAACATCGCGGTTCTTCGGCGGTACCTTGTTCATGCTCCTCCCATCCAAAATGATTTCTCCGCCACTGATATTCTCAAGTCCTGCTATCATGCGCAGCAGCGTTGTTTTTCCGCATCCGGAGGGACCGACAAAAACAATAAATTCACCCTCTTTTATTTCCATATCCATGTCTATGACAGCATGGACATTGCCCGGATACCATTTGTTTACCTTTCGAATCTGCAGGCTTCCAGTTAAACTCTCTTTTTCCATAAAGCCTTCCTCCATTTCTGCCCCGTAGCTGTCCCTCTTTGTTCAGTCTTTATTCTTTACAGACTTTTCCCGTTACTTCAATCCTTCATCCCGGAGGAAATAATGCCCTGTTCCAGATATTTCTGCCCGGACAGGAATATCAAAAGAGGCGGCATCAGCGTGATCAGTGAGGCAATCAGCGATATCCCTGCATTATCGGCAGTAATATTTGCCATATACAATGACAGTGGCCAGAGTTCCTGGTTCTTCAGAAATGCCTGCGGCGCTTCCATGGCATTCCAATATTCCAGGAATCCCAATACTACTGCGGAAAGAATCCCCGATGCCCCCAGGGGAATTCCAAGCCGGGCAAAAATCTGGAAGGGTGAGGCTCCGTCCACCGCCGCTGCCTCCATAACCGTTTCCGGTATCGCCATAAAGAAACGTGTCATAATGAATACGGGAAAGGTTGACGCCGCCCCGGGCAGGATGACGGCCCATACGGTATCAATCAGCCGCAGTTTATTCAGTACAAGATAGCTTGAAACCATGGTCACCTGGAAAGGCATCAGCATAAGGACAATATATAAGGTATAGAGCAGCTTTTTACCCCGGAAATTAAATCTTGCAAACGCCCATGCCGCAGGTGCCCCTAAAAAAATCTGCCCGATTACGACAGGGAAAACCTGCCTGCAGGAATTCCAGAATACTGTAAAAAACTGAGGCGTATCCAAAAGCAGCTCCACATAAGCCTGCAAAGTAGGATACTGCGCAATTACAGGCCATACGGCAGTTCCTTCCCCTCCTTCCAGAACCGGGGCAAGATTTTCAGACAATTCCGCACTCCCCATAATAGTGCCGGATAACAGCATCCAAAGGGGTATCCATATAAAAAAGGCGATAAAAACAAGTATCAACCCTGTCAGCCACTTTTTCATTTACGCTCCTATCTGCGTGCAAGGCACGCATATAATTCAAGGAGGCTGAAAGGCTTTTTTTCCTTTCAGCCTTGCTCCTATCCGCGCGCAAAACGCGCATAGAATTCTGGAGGGCTGAAAGCCCTTTTCCCATCATCCCTTTTCCTCCCGGCCCAAAACTTTCTGCAGCAGCATGATCAGTATAAATACAAAAAGCGCCATCATTACGGCTCCCGCGCACATTTTATCCACATCCAGATTGCCGTACCAGTTGTTGAACAGATGCTGCAGCATATAGATGCTTTCCTCCGGATAGCTTCCGGCAATCAGATAAGCCTCCCGGAATACCTTGAAAGAGTTCAGCAGCGAAAGCACCGTAGTGGTGAAAAAAACCGGCATAAGGTTTGGCAAAGTAATTTGCGTAAACCGCCTGATGCTTCCGGCTCCATCTATCTGCGCCGCCTCATATAAGGCCGGATTTATGGCGCCAAGCCCGGAAAGCCACAGCACCATATCATATCCAAAATTCTTCCATACATAGGCAAATACCAGCACCCCAAAAGCGGCCCTGCTCCCCATCCAGTCCACCGGCGCGGCATCCCAGAGCGCAAGAAAGGCATTGAGCAGGCCGTTTTTATGAAAAATCACACGCCACAAAAGGACAATCGAAGCCACCGGTATTGCCATAGGCACAAGAAATGAGGTTTTAAAAATTCCATGTGATTCCCTGAAGGCAGCCAGCAGCAGCGAAACCGCCAGGGAAATAACCAGCAGCAGCGGTATACAGACAAGGACAAATTTCAGTGTGTTTCCCGCAGCCAGCTTAAATGCGCTATTGTCCAATACTGCCAGATAATTTTCAAATCCCACGAACCTGCCGCCGGCGGCCTGAAAAAAGGAACGCCGCAGCACATCCAGAAGGGGAATGAATACCATAATACTTACAAAAATCAGGCTCGGCGCCAAAAACAGCCATGGCACGATACGTTCCCTAAAAGAAACTTCTTTTCTCATCTGAAAACCTCCCTTCCCCGGGAACAGCGGTAAGCTTCTCCTTCTGCCTGTAAAGCATGAAATCCACGGACAGCCACAGGCAGGGTATCAGGTACATTTCCCTGCAGAATATCATTTGGCAAGTCCGGGCCATGAAAAGGGACAGCAGGCTGAGCGCCAGCGTATATGCCGCACAGCCCAGCGACATGCCACTATAAGACCTTATGGATACCCGCATTGCGGCTATTGTCCCAGGCACAGAGGCGGCTATGGAAAATAATACTGTCATAATTACAGCAGTCATAAGCTCCATATCCCGGAAGGTGGAGCCTTCCGATATCCATGTAACCACATTTTTCCCATGTCCCATAACTAAATTCTCCCAAAACGCAAAGTCGGACCACCTCGTGGGAATAAATCCGGCGGGGATTCCCGGCAGGTCCATACAAAAAAACAAACCAGCCAGAACCAACAGGGCCGACGGTAGCCAGAAGGCCAGCAACGCAGGATAATGCCAAAGCCATTTCCCGCGCCTTATGACACGGCTGAGAATACCTGCTGCCAGAATAATGGCAGGAAACCTGACAATAATACCAAGCGCCCATTCTATCAGCGGCAGTTCAAGAATCATCCCCCCGGAGAAATCCGCGGCCAAAAGATAGCGCTCTGCCTTCTCCCTGGTTCCCGTCCCGGAAAATATCAGCTGCATATAGGACAGAGGCTCTTCTGACCCGGCCTGCGCCTGACGGAATATCCGCGGCTCCTCCCCCTCAAATACGCCGCGCACATAGAGCCTGTCTCCTTCCATTATTACCGGCATCCCGCAAACGTCCGTGCTTCCCCACAGGAAAAACGCCAGCCCCGAGCTGATCGCGCATCCTGCCAGGTCGTTTCCTGCCGGGAAGCCGCCGGAAAGCATGGCCGCTGCTGTAACAGCCCTGCAGTCGCCAAATACCACCACCATATCTGCTGCCATGCTTTTCCTGTCCCCGCTCATAACCTCATATCCTGAAGCCGCCTGCCATAGGGTGACCTCCGGCTGTTCTGCCGCCCCATCCTGCCGCGCAAAGGTCTGCTGTTTCACAAGAGCGGCCGGGCTGACGCCGCCGTTTTCCCATTTAACCTCCACACCCGGACAGAGGTTTACGGCCTTGCTGTAAAAAGTACAGGCTATGCACCAGAAAAAAACTGCCGTCAAACCCGATATCACCAGCGCCGGCCAATGAAAATGTCTTTCAGTTTCCAATACGAACCCTGTCTCCTTCCGCTATTGCCTTATTTGAACCTGTGATCACCTGATCCGCGTAGGTAAGGGCGCCCTCAACGCACATCATCTGGCTGTCCCTGTCTTTCACGGTTATATCAACTCTTGCAGTGACCCACTCCGTTCCCAGCACGGAATTCTGTTTGCGTATCACCAAAACGTGATCTCCTCTGGAATCGCTTCTGAGCGCCGTAATGGGAAGGCAGTTCTGATAAATCTCACTTTTCTTACTCAATGAAAGCTGTGCGGTCATACCGGCCGGATAGTCTCCCTCCGGCAAAACAGCAGTCAGGAAAACCTTCCCCTCCTCATCAGGCATGCTTATGGAGCTGATCTCTGCCGCTGACCTTTGAGTGCTGCCGTCAAGCCTGAACATAAGCTCCCCCTTGTCCCCCACCAGGAAATACCGTGCAGATTCTTCCTCCAAAAAACCTTCGAACAAAAATCCTTTATCATTGCAGGCAAGGGTAACCCCCTCTTCCCCTGCTTTTGTCCTGAATCCCTTTTCCACAGTACGCAGTACCGTTCCGGACACCGGCGCTGACAGGTATCCTCCATTATTTAAAATTTCCTGCAATTTATCCCGTAGTTTTTCTTTCTCCGCCAATTCGGACTCGCAGGTCAGTCTTATGATTTCCCTTTCTTTCTGTGACATCATCGCCTGCTGCTGCGCATTTTCCAACGCCAGCAGAGCCGCCTCGACCGCCCTTTGCGCTTTATAAAGGGCTTCTTCTGCCAGGTACTGATTGTCCTCAAATTCACGCCAGACATCGTTCAGGGTTCCCTTTGCGGCATCAATCGCTGCCCGGGCCTGCCTGACTGCGGCTTCATCGGAAAAATCCGTACGCTCTTTTGCCGCCGTCAACGCCGCATTTGCATCATTGAGAGAAGCCTGGGCTCTCTCTGTTTTTGTTTTCCAGCGTTCCTTTATGGCATTCAGGTTTTCAGCGGCGCTGTCATAGGACGAGGTTTTATATTCCGCATCTGACAGGTTTTTTTCTGCCTGCGTAAATTCCTCCTGTGCTTTGGAAAGCTCTTCCTTTGCAGCCTTCAGCTCCTCCGTATAATCCGTGTCGCCGCCGGGCTCCTGCTCCTCAATTGCTTTTTCAATATCGCTGACCGCCTGCTTTGCGGCATTAAGCGTACTTTCCGCCTGATTGTATGCCTCCAGCAGCTTCTGATAGGCATTCTTTGAAGCGTCCAAATTTTCCGAGGCTTCATCCAGCTCCTTTTCTGCGGCATGGATGGCATCCTCCGCCGCTTCCCTGACGCTATACAGATTTTCCTCCGCCTCCTTAACGACTGCCTCCGCTTCCCTGATAAGCTCCTGCTTTACCGCAGCGGCCGCCCTGTCATCCTCCGTCTCAGCAGCCGCCAGCTTCTCTTCACTTTTTGTATAGTCCTCCTTCAATCTTGTGTCTGACCGGACATATTTTGAAGCCAGGCGTTCATATTCCCTTTGGGCATCCTCAAGGGCGCGTTGCGCCGCAGCCACCTCATTACCGCCCCCGCTTTCGGAAAGATCAATTCTGAGAGTGAGGATATGGATTTCCTCTTCCAGCTTCTTCACCTGCTCTTCCATGGAAGGCACTTCAAAGGCAAGCAGCGGATCGCCCTTGTTTACCTGACTGCCTTCCTGAGCATTGACCGCCGTTACCCAAAGCCCTTCCGGCAATCTAATGCTTCTGTCGGCTGCCGCCTGGATCCTTCCTTCCACGAAAGCCCTTTCCGTAAGCGTCCCGCTTGCAAGGGTCGATACCGAAACGCTTGCTGTTGTGATGGAAAAGGAAACACGGGATATAACCGTGCATACAAACATCAGTGTAAAAAAAACGATAAGAGACTGTACGGCCATGCGCTGCATACTTTTTTTAATGACAGGTCCGTTTTTCTCTCCGGAAGCAAACATTTCCTTTTGCCGCTGAATAATCCTGTTTATTTTTTCTTCCCTATGTAATCGCATCGCTGTTCAGTCTCCTGCATTCTTATTTGAATTCAACCGTAATAATTCTGTCCGCCAGATAAGTGCCGTCTGCTTGCTGCTTTCCAAAGCATAATACGATATCCTTATCCTTGACTTCGCTTTTTCCGCAGTCTTCCAGAGAATAACTGCCCCCATCCGAGCTCACGATTCCTTTTTGAAACACTGTTTCGTCCGTATAAGCAACCTTTATGAAATGCGGCTCCCTGGAGGCTGCGGTTCCATCTGCAAAGGGGGAGGTATTGATGGCCAGGCCCGTTTCTGAACATTCGCTGGCCGCACCGTTTAAATCCGCTGAATTGAACATTTCGTTCGCATCTGCAAAGGTTTCCATTTCTGAATCTTTTTTTCCTGCACCGTTTTCCGTTTTTTCTGAAGCTTCTTCTGAAGTTTTTTCTGAAGTTTCCGCCAAAGCTTCTTCTGAAATCTCCGCTGAAGCTTCTTCTGAAATCTCCGCCGAAGCTTCTTCTGAATTTCCTTCTGAGATTTTCTCCACGCCGGCCGACGTACCGGAATGAGCGGCAGAATCACTATCCTGGTAATTGGCTGCTTCTTTTTCCGCAGCTCCGTTTTCTGTCCCCATATCTGACATATTTGTCCCGGCACAGCCGGTAAATAAAAGCATCCCGGTACAGATAACTGCGTACAGTCCAACCATTTTTACTTTTCCATCCTTCTTTTTCATTGTTTAAAATCCTCTCCTTTTTACATTTGTTCATTTATATAAAGGGTGGCGCGGCTCTGGATTGTTTCAGCCGCTTCCTTTACATTCTTTGCTCCCGAAAAATACGCTACGGCTTCCTCCAGTATGATATTTTCCAGTGCCTGGTTATCATTTACCACATAGGCCGCGCTGCTTAGAAGCTGCCTAGTTGCCTCCGCGTCCTCTGCCGCAGCGCTGCCGTTTTCATAAATCCATGCCCAGACGGATTTCCCTTCCATGGCAGCCTGCATGACGGCATCAAAGGCTCCCTTATGGACAGGAAGCATACTGCAGGACTTCTGATGCTCCTCACTCAGCAGCGTCCTGACGAATTCCCATGCGCCGTCCTTTTGGCTGCCGGCCGAAGCGATTCCTATTTTTACCTCGGGTATGAGCGCATGGTACTCGCCGTTACTGCCCGGAAGGCCAAGCAGCTTCAGATTCCCATGAAAATAGTCCCTGTATTTGGCGATATGGAAAATACTGAGAACAGCTTCATAGGCTGCCATGCAGGTGCTGTCCGGCTCTTCTCCAATGCCCTTTTGGCTGCCCTCCTGAATCTTTCCGGCAAACTCCAGCAATTTTATGAATTCAGGCGAATCAAAGGAACACTTGCCAGAAGTCCAGTCAACAAAGCTGTTGTCTGTCTGGAGCATGATTTTGAGAAAAAAGGCGCCCGACAGGTTGCTTACGGAATCCGCCCCATAGGTATTTAGCAGCTCCTCCAGATCCTGAAGCGTCCACCCGGTTTTGCCATTCATGCTTTCCCCATCCGCCAGCATTGTGGATACGCCCACCCCATCTGTAATATAAGGAAGTTTTCCGTCGAAGCTTATGGCGGTAAACACATTTTCAAAATAGTCTTCCCTGTGAATGTCCGGATCGTTCTCCATGTATGGATAAAGGTCCTCCAGCAGCCCTTTTTTGTGATAAACCTGGACCGGCAGATTGCTCATATCCAGAATATCCGGCATATCGCCTGAAATAATACGGGTGTTAAGATTCAAAACAGCACTCTCCCATTCCTCATCCGACACGTTCTGCTCATATGGAAAATATTCTGTCAGTTCAATCCGGTACCGGCTGTTTGTCTTATTAAAATCAGAAACAGCCTGAACCACCCCCGGCCCTGCCGTCAGGCTCACCATGCTCAGGGCAATTCGCTCATCCACCCCCTGGGAAAGCACGGCCAAATCATACGAAAGCTCTGCCCTCTGATCCGGGGAAGCTGTCAAAACAAGGAACCGTCCATCCGGAAGCTCGCCCAAATGCACATCCGACGCGCCCAGCCCCACATCCGTCCAGCTAAAGAGCTGCCTTCCTTCCCGCGCTCCGGCAGGATAGCCATACAAGCTGGAGGAATCAAACCGGTAGAAATTACTTGTGCTCCCCCCATACAGGCCTGCCGTTGCCCCCAGATGAATCCTGTCCTCACTCCAGTCCCTGCTTTTCATATCCACATGAAGCAAATCATAACTCATCCGATCCGCTGCAGAGGCACACACTCCAATCTGTCCTTCGGCAGTTGTTATTGTGGTCATGAGATTTCCCTCATAGCTAAGGGAAAACAAAAACTGCCCCGCATTATCAAACATATATGCCAGGGTATTTCCGCTTTTTTCCGCCACGCAGATATTCCCCTGCGCATCAATGCTCATAAACAGCTCCCTTTCAATGGAAGAAGGGGCTGAAGCATCCAGCAGCTCCGTCAGCTCAACGGTTTGGGCCTCCCCACCGTTTTTATCGAATTTTTTCAGATGATAGCTTCCAGCCTCCTCCATGGTAACCGCCCATATATTGCCCTTTGGATCAAAGGCAAAATTCAAAAGGGATACTGAGGCTTCCATAGTTAACGGCAGCTTTTGAAATCCCCCGTCCTCAACCGTCATTGATGCCAGATAGGAGACGCCGTTTGCCTCCGAGCAGCACATATACGCTTCATTGTCTTTAATCAGGAGCCTTGAGATACCTGTCACGGTATCCGGGATATCGTAAAAGCTTGCAACATAGGATGCATCGGACTTTTCGATACCGGCCTGTTTTCCGCAGGCTGTCAAGCCCAAAAGCATTGCCGCCAGCCCCAGGACTGTGATGCCCTGCCTTGTCATTTTTATTTTCAATTTCTGCCTCCTTTTTTAAAAAAAATTGCCTGTCCCCTCAGGCATATTCAGCATACCATTCAGGAACAGGCAGTGTTTTAAATTCATATAAACGATTTCTAAGAAACGGTAAATGAATTCTTAAGAAAACGCTAAGGAGCCATGGTGAGTTCCTCCCGTATCGATGGAAGCTCAATCACAAAAGAGGTTAATCCATTACTGCTTTCCGCTTTTATCCGGCCGCCGTGTAAGGTGACAATATCCCTGGCGATGGCAAGCCCAAGCCCGGAGCCTCCGGTTTCACTCTGCCTTGCACTGCTCAGGCGATAGAATTTGTCAAAAATCAGGCTGAGCTTATCGCCCGGAATCTCCCCCCTGTTTTCAAACCGGAGCACCGTTTTTTCGGGAAATTCCTCTGCAAAGACAGATATGACGCTTTCATCCTCGCTGTAAGCTATGGCATTTTTCAGAATATTATTGAAAACCCTGGCCAGCTTCTCAGAATCCCCATACACGGATATATCCTCGCCCACATTGTTTTCTATGCGCTTTTTGCAGGCGCTCAGCTGAGGATACAATTCTTCCGAAATCTGGACAAGCATATAATAAAGATCAATTTTAACCTTTTGAAGCAATATGGGTTCAGAATGATTGCGGGTAATTTCAAAAAATTCATTCACCAGTATCCGAAGGCGGTTCGCTTTTTCCCATGCAGTATGGATATATTTTAATTTCTTATCATCAGGCATATCTGGATTTTCATCCAAAAGACTTAAATATCCGATTACGGAGGTCAGGGGGGTCTTAATATCATGGGCCAGATATACGACAAGCTCATTCTTCTGCCGTTCGGTTTTCCTGGCTTCATCCGCCTGTGTTTTAAGCGTTTGTTTTGCATAATTCAATTTGTGCTCAACCGTTTCCAGCTCCGGAGACAGCGATATGGCGTCCCCATCCTCCATGAGCTTATCAATTCCGGATAAGACTTCATCAAAGTATCTTTTATAGGAATACAGAAGCATATAGAACAGCAAAAATACAAATATAATGATCACAATACCAAGAATAAACTGCATATTCGCCGTAACTGCCTTAAAATATATCATATCGGCCTGCTCCTCATTCAGGAAAAAAATATGCGCAATCCATAGGACAATAGTATCCGCCAGATGCCCTCTGGTCATCGCCCGCAGCAAAAGGACAGCTGACACCGCCCCCAGCATAATTCCCAGTCCCCTGAAAAAAATAATACGGTTAAGTTTTGTATAATCCGAATTTGTTTTTCTAAATTTTTTCAATCTTATATCCGACCCCCCATACCGTTTTTATATATCTGGGCCTTTCTCCGGTATCCTTCATTTTTTCACGAAGGTGGCGGATGTGTACGGTAATCGTATTATTGCTTTTGCTGTAATATTCTTCCTGCCAGACTTCATGGAATAATTCCTCTGAACGGACTACGCTGCCCCTGTTTTCCAAAAGTATTTTCAGTATCAGAAATTCCGTGGGAGTCAGCGTCAGGCTTTCTTCATCAATCCAGCATTCATATGTCTTGAGGTTCATAACCAGCCCGTCTTGCTTAAGAATCCTCTCTGCCGGCGGGATAATGGAATTTACATTATATTTCTTATACCGGCGAAGCTGGGCTTTTATTCTCGCGGTCAGTTCAAGAGGGAGAAAGGGCTTTGTAATATAATCATCCGCGCCAAGCGTAAGCCCGGTGATCTTATCCGTCTCCCCATCCTTTGCCGTAAGCATGATTACCGGATATGTGTATTCCTTATTTCGTATGAACTGGCATATGGAAAGCCCGCTGACATCTGGTAGCATGATATCCAATATGGCCAAATCAAAATCCACTCTCTCAATACAGGCAAGGGCGTCCTTCCCCGTATAGAATTTATATACCTCCATATTTTCGTTTTGAAGATACACTTCTATCAGATCCGCAATTTCTTTCTCATCGTCAACGACAAGTATTTTTTCCTTCATCACCGCTCTCCTTTTTATTTTTTATAAAACCGTTCTTTTTTTGCAGTTGCTTTTCTATACTTATTATATTGAGTCCGAATGCTTCATTTATTATTTATTGATATAAAATTTATTAATTATTTCCTAAGATGCCGTCTGTGTATCTTAAATTTTCATCTGCCAGGCGTACTCCGGTTCCTGTCCTGGTATAAAAAAGATTGGAAAAAGGCTACAGGAGAAAAATGAAATAACGGACTGCCAACCAATGAACAACGCCGCCTATGTAGAAACCAAGGCGGCGTTTTCATGTGTCAGCAACAAAAGCTATATGTGGGTTCATCTTAAAAAGAACGCTTAACCTCGGGCCAAGTTGGCCCGAAGTACACGGGTTTGCGGAACAGGCAAAACTCCGGTATAGAGCCAGAACGGTAATTTGTTATAAAATTAGTTTGTATGATAAAATAAAGAAAAAGTCTTGCTTGTGACGTAGCGTGATGAAATATAATAGAAACTGGGAGGTAGCTATTATGGAAAAGCACAGAGCAATACCCAAAGGATATATGACCGTAGGTGAGCTAGCAAAGAAAATGGGCGTCACTGTTCGCACGCTACAACACTATGACAAAGAAGGTTTTTTTTCTCCCTCCGCAGAAAGCGAGGGAGGACGTAGATTATATACGGATAAAGACTTAATTAGACTTCATCAGATCTTGGCTCTAAAGCATCTTGGCTTTTCATTGGAGGCCATAAAAAACAGGCTTATACCGCTGGACACCCCAACAGAGGTTGCAAAAGTTCTGACAGAACAAGCCGCTCATATTAAAAAAGAAATACAAAGCCTTTCACAAGCCTACGAAGAAATTGAACTATTGAAAGCGGAAGTTATACAAATGCAGTCGGTAGATTTTAAAAAATATGCTGACATTATTACAAACATTCAAATGAAAAACGAATTTTATTGGCTTATAAAACGCTTTGACGAACCAATGCTCGACCATATCAAAGAGCATTTTACGATGGAAGCAAGTATGGAATTTATGCGCCGATTTGAAAGCCTTGGGAATAAAATATTTTCTTTGCAAAAAGAAAATATACCGCCCGACAGTGACGCTGCACAATCGCTCGCAGAATCTTTTTGGGAAATGGTTTTGGAATTTACAGGCGGAGATATGAGTATGTTTTCAAAGCTTATGAAATTTACAGAAGCCGATAAAAGCGGAAATAAATGGGAGAAAAAACAAGCAACTATCAATGCCTATATTGGACTGGCACTGGATATTTATTTTGCAAAATCAGGGCAAAACCCTGTTATGGAAGGATCGAAAGAAATAGAATGAAAGAAAATATAAAATTTGTTATACGGGTGATGGTTATCCATGTTTTGACTTATCTTCTGTGTGGGGTCGTGTTTTCGGCACTGTTTGACTATACAGCATTGTATCAGCAGGAGAATATCAATACTTTTATGCGAGCGGTCGGCAGTGCATCCTCTCTAATAGGCCCTGTAATGCAAGTTGTGCGGGGATTGCTTTTTGGTTTAATCTTGCTGTTGCTGAAAGACAGCATAATTGGAAAAAAGTATGGCTGGCTGAAACTGTGGGCCATCATTGTCGGAATTGGCATCATTAACACCCCAGGGCCTACCCCATGCTCCATTGAAGGAATTATTTATACACAACTGCCTTTGGAGTTTCACATAAAGGCCGCCCCCGAAATACTGCTCCAAACTTTGCTTTTCTCACTTTTTGTTGCAAACCCCGGAAATTTTATATTCCCAGGGCTGAGAGAAAACAAAATCCCACTGATTTCTACTGTTTTGGCAGGTGTCATGTTCTCGCTCTCAGGTGTAATCCTCTCCCTTATTCTACATCTCGAGATGACGGCGGGAATAACCGACATAGGCGCATTTGTTATCATGTTTGTTGCGGTGATTTCTGTGTTTTTGGTCTGTAAATGGTATCTATCCACAACCTCTCGCCTGAAACATTTGGTTTTGCCATTGTGCTGTTACACGGTGCTTGCCATCATGCCAGTTGTATACAACTATATGACACGTTCTTTATTCGCGTCTTGGCTGCCATTGGGAATCAACGTAATTCCTGTGATCATTATCTTTCTTTTAAACTACATGGGCGCGCTACACAATAATAAGAAAATATAGTCAGCCGTTTCCACCTGTTCTAAGGCGTAAACCATAAGGAGAGAAACCAAATGAAAAAAATGCTACTGGTCTCTATGTTTCAAATTGTATTACCTTTGCTCAAATCAATTGAGCCAAATCTAAAAAATAAAACAATAACCTATATTCCAACGGCATACAAGGTGGAGAATCTGAGATTCCTCTTTAAACTTAGTAAATTGGGACTGGAAAAACAGGGGCTGATCCTTGACGAATTGGATATTTCCTCTGCATCCTATGAAACAATTAAAAGCAAACTGGAAAAGAACGATGTTATCTATGTTCCAGGGGGCAACACGTTCTATTTATTGCAGGAGATGAAAAGGACGGGCGCCGATAAGCTGTTAATCGAGGAAGTAAACAAAGGCAAATTATATATTGGCGAGTCAGCGGGTGCTATTGTTGTGGCTCCTGATATTGAATATTCATCTGCAATGGATTCTAAAGAAAAAGCTCCTGATTTGAAAGAATATTCCGGACTTGGATTAATTGATTTCTATGTTGTTCCTCACTCCGAAAACTGGAGCTTTAACAAAACCGTAAAAAGAATAATTAGCACTTATTCTTCAACCTTAGACTTGAAAATTATCCGCGATAGCCAAGCGATTTTAATAGATAATGACAATGTTCACATTTTAGGAAAGTAGCTAAATCCCTCCTGCCTTTCAGAATCTTTTAGCTTACCTTTTTAGTCTATCCGATAGGAGGCATTTACATAATGCGCTTGCTTATTCCGTTAATATATATTCAAATTCAATCTCATGCCGTAAAGGTATGCCATTCTCTCCAATCAGCGGAATTTGCGGCTTCAACCGCCTCGAAGCATCTAACGCGTTATGGTATAGTTTTACCATGTCGAAGCCGCGCTTTTGATAAAAGCGAATGGCATTAATATTGTCATTCGTCGTAATTACAATAACCTTTTTACAATGCTTTTGACGCGCAGCCGCAATAATTTTTTCAATCAGTGAGGAAGCAATGCCTTTGCCTTCTGTCAGACTATCCAAAGAAATAATTTCGCATACATCTGCGTTAACCGCAAAAGTCAGCAGCGCGATAATTTTTTTATCCTCTAATACTGCAATTCCATCAACCTTTGTCATGTCAACAATAGCACCACGGATGACCATTTCTGCTGACAGCCAGTGTTCAACGATAAAGTCTGTCACTTCTTTGCGGTTTTCTTCATTAATGAATACATATTCCATAGCTTCTCCTGACCCCCAAAGAGGGAATTACACACGGAACCCAATTCTGCGGGCTTCCGGCCATGGGCATTCCCTCCATTGTCCTTCGTCCTCCTCAGCGCTTCCGGTAAGAAGATCTGTTGTGGCATCTGCCAGATAGCCAAGATAGCTCTCCGCCGCGCCATCGCCGCAAATAAGCTTCCACATCAGGCCGCCAAATATGTATGACCGGGCAAACTCCCGCCAGCTGTGCAGCTCCTGGACAGCCTTTTGTGAAAGCTCCCACAGAATACCCACAGCCTCGCCTTCGGTGATCCAGCCCAGATAGCAGCCCCAGCGGGCCAGCATAGCCGCCCGTCCTATGTCCCAGCCCAGCAGGAATTCAGGGCGGTACCGGCTCTTAAAATGCTGCACAAACCGCCAGCCCCGGCAGATCGACTCCTGTTCTTCTTCGTCCGTATCCTCTTCAAAAAGCTCCTCCGGCGTATCTGCCTCACAATAGATCTGGTAGCGCAGGGCATATCCTTCCCGGGTGAGGTAACGTACCGTGTCCAGCAGCTCTCCCCGCCCATTGATGCCCCAGGAACGGCGCACCAGGGATACAATCCTCTGTTCCAGAACGGGGATGTGCTCCTCTACGTCCATTCCGTCCAGATCATGATCATTCACTGTGGAAATGATACCGGAAAGCAGGATGCCGAAACGGCTCCACCTGGGATCATTCTTTGCATAGGGAACCGGTTCCGGCTCCGGCAGTGTGTCCAGCCAGGCCAGCTTTTCCTCCAGAACCCGGTAAAGCTCCTGCTCCAATGCCAGGGTAAGCTCCGGTTCCTCCTCTTCATCATCCTCATCTTCTTCCATGGCCAGAGTCTCCATAGCCGCAGAGATGATTCCCATATCCTCACCGAAAAGCTGGTTCATCATGTCCTCAACGCCCATGGCTGCACAGTCGGCAACCTGGCGGGCTATCTCTGCCTGAATCTGCTCCTGGTTGGCCGCCATCTGTTCCATGGCCTCCTGGCTGAACATCTGGCCCAATATCTCCACCTGGCGCTGTTGGTTGGCAGCTTCCTGACCAGCGGACTGTTCCTCCGCCTTCTGTTTTTCGGCAACTCCCTCCATAGCCGCTTTTTTGGCGGCCGCCCTTTCGGCATCCTCTTTTTCGGTGTCCGCCATTGTCTGCTCCGCTATCTTCCGGCTCTTTTCCATAGACTCATTAAGCTGCTGCGACGCCGCATCCCTGGCGGCTTCGGCCCGACGCATAATTTCATCAATATCAAACATGCTTAACCTCCTCCTTTTTTCTTTACCCCTCCGCCTGCACTGTGGTTCCTGAATAACTCAATTTCGTATTTCTCTGAAAACAGCTTTCCTTACCTGTTTACTGTCCCTGTTTTTATTTTAGCAAGCCAGGGGAGCTTCGGCAAGGGAAACATATATTTTATAAAAAACCGATATATTCCGTTGATGACTGAAGGCAGCGGTCCCCCTCAAGTGCCGGCCTTTATCCCAAAAGCATGGGGACATATCCTCCGGCATAAATAGCATTGTATTTCCAGTTTTTTATTTACTATTTTGAAATGGCTGGAGCACTCTTTTTTACCGAATGAGGCAAGGTCATCCAATGCTCTCACAGGGCAGGCTTCGACACATATGCTACAATTATCACAAATGGTAAATCCTGCTTTTTCATCCGGCCTCAGCTCTGCATCGGTAAGAACTGCACTGAGCCACAGAAGGTTGCCATACCGGGGATTGGTGAGTAAATAATTCTTTCCAATGACTCCAAGCCCTGCTATTTCTGCGGCATGTTTCAGTGAAATATATCCAAACTGCTCTTTCCGGCCGCCGCATTCCACCCATTTGCCGCCCGATGCACTTATGACTTTTGTTTTATAGCCATCGGATTTCAGCCGCTTTGCAACCACTTTGGCCATATTCGTCATCCCGGTAAGCATTTTATTACGGCATGCGGTATATTCTGCCGCGTAGTTAAGCACTTCCGGTGAAAACGAAGCACCCAAGACAATAACTGAAAGACATTCCGGCAGTACATCTGTGGGTTTAAAGCCTTCCGGCGCCATGTCAAAATCCTTGGATGCGGCAATACCAACCACATCTGCTCCCGCTTTTATTCCATATTCTTTTACCATTGCACTTGTCAGCTCAATTGCCATTTTACCACCTCCCGTTAATAATTTATTGTATCATACCTAATGCGACAGCAGTGTGTCACATTTCTTGCCTGCCAGTAAATTTTTAATGACAGAATCTAATTCAGCTTACAGATAAAACGGACGCGAAGGCAATACCGTCACCAGAACAGGCAATGTTTCCCAACAATCTTATGGGGCGGCTTATGATGCAGGAAAGCATTGACGCAATGAATTATGTGGCGTATAATAGTTATTGAATCAAGTTCATTAATTTATAGATAAGGAGAAATGGGATAAAATGGCACGGCCTGCAAAGAAACCACCCGAACAATGGGAAAATGAGATTTTAGATGCGGCACAAAATCTGTTCCTGTCGAAAGGCTATGAGGAAACCTCAGTTTCCGATATTATGCAGGCAGCCGGCGGGGCAACAGGAATGTTCTATCGCTGCTATCAAAGCAAGGAGGAACTTCTAAATGTGCTTGTTAAAAAATGGGCAGCGATGTATACGCAAAAAACAGCATGTTTGCTGTGTGATCCCCAAATCACTTCAGCGGCAAATTTGTCGCTATTTTAGATGTAATCAGAGAAATGACCTCACAAACAATCGGTATGGAGGCTTTCTTTACCGCTTCCAACGAAGTCATTTTGAACAGGCTGACCCGACAGATGACCTCAGTGCTGGCTCCATTGCTTGCGTCTGTTTTGGATAAGGGTATAGAGGACGGGATTTTAGCCATTGAAAACACGGAGTTTTACACGAATTATATTATTGACGGTTCTTTAGGCGCACTCAACCGCGGCAGTCGCCTGACTCGTGAAAACATAGCTCACAACTTAGACTATCTTCCACAGGCAATTGCCAATACACTGAAAATAGATGTTGCGTTATTGACAAACGCCCGGAATGGAAAAGGAGCTAATCATACCTGTTGATTGGGGGAAAAGGATATGGAAAATGCAGACTGCCCCTGCAAAAGGACAAAGTGTATTCGATACGGGAATTGTGACGCGTGCCGCGAACACCACCACTGCCCGGAACGAAACACCTTGACAGCATGTGAACGCAGGGATGCGAAAAACGAACGAAAAAATAAACGCAAATGGAAAGGGGGCAGGACATGAATACGAAAGAATGGATATTATGCCCCCCTATGCGGAAAAAGACAAGATTAAAAATCCGGGAAGAAACAGTTCTGGAAAATTTTCCGCTGTTCTGTACGAAGTGCAGACAGGAAACTATAGTCAGCATTAAACAATTTCATTTGTCAGTTATCAAAGAGCCAGATGCAAAGACGCAGAGCCGATAACCTATGAACTTAATACTCATGGTGATCGGCTCTTTTCTTTTGGGTGGTTCTTACGCTAAGTTAACATCTGCAATCCAAACAGATGAATATTGCGCTGACGCCGGGCTATATCCCACCCGCCCTTATGGTTTCAATCAGATTCTGGTTACGGAGTTTTAATGTCGCCGCTTTTGTTATCACTAAAGTAATGACTAAAACAGCCGCGCTGCAGATCAGCATAGGTGCAGCCGGAATCCTGTAGGGAATGGGGAACATGCTTCTTATGGGCAGATTGATCAGATAGGTGAGCGCCAGACCAATGGGGGCCCCCAGAATTATGGCCCGCAGCGAGCACAGGATGCTTTCCAGCGCCAGCATTTTTTCCAAACCTTCCAGCGTCATGCCGATACTCATCAAAACGGCAAATTCTCTTGCGCGCATCAATACATTGGTGGACAGCGTACTGACAACGTTGGTAAAACCAATCAGCATAAGAAATACAGTAAAGCAATACAGAAAATCAATTACCAGGACAATGGCAATGTTCATCACACGCACATAGTCCCGCGTCATATACACCCTTGCGCTGAAGCCGGATTCCATGTAATCCGCATTCTCCTGGTTTGGAAAATGTTCCGCCAAAACACTGTTTGCATATTCTATATAGCCGGTAGTATCCCGGGGAGCATTCATCCAGGAGTATCCCCGGACGGTGGCGTCGGGAACTATGAGCCTTACGGGATTGGTTTTCGGGTAAAATAATTCAGTGGGGATTTCATCCTTTGAAAGCTGCGCCTGTATCTCCACTTCCCTGCTGCCGCCGTCTGCCGTGAAGAGCCGGATCCGCTTCAGCTGGCCGGAATAGGGGGTGATATCTTTTAGATAGCCTTTATCATTATAGCTTAGATGATTCAGCAAGATGACAGCCCCTTCACTGACACCTGCCCTCTTGCACACCTCCCGGTAATGCTGATCGTCCAGGACAATGATTTCCACATCAAGTTCATAGCTGTCCTGCCCGGCCAGTTCGTTTACACGGAGCATATCAGCGGACAGATAAGCAGCGGGAAGCTTTGCAACATAGGTGTCATAATCCTGACCCATACCATATACATCCCCGCCGTCATATTTTTCCAGTTCCTTTGTGATGGAATTGCCCAGCGTTGAATCTATGGGGGCAGGATAGATACTTTCCCACCGTCCGGTATTCTCATTGACCCTGCGCGTCCTGGCAGATTGGTAGTCCGCTGTCACCGTATGGGAGGTAGCATAATAAAGTATCTTCTCCAGACCGCCGGCCAGGCCGTTAAGGGAACCAAGGACGATAAACATTATAATCCCTATCATAAGCGTTATCACAGTGGCTTTGAAATTACGTTTGTTCCTGCTGATGTTTTTCTTTGCAAGCACTCCTTCAAAGCCAAATGTTTTCTGTATCAGAGAGTCTGTAAGCCTGTTTATGCCCTTCCTTTTTCCGTCCTTCCTGATTCGGACCTCCCCGCTTCCCCTTACGCTGTCAATGGCGGAACTTTTTGCCGCCTTTCTCGCCGGAAGCCATGCCGATATCGAGACTGTAATCAAAGAAATAAAAGCAGAGATAAGGATTGACGGCCAGGAGATTACAAATTTCAGTTCAAAATATATATCCTTTATCATAATATGGGACAGGGCATTCAATTCATCCAGGAACAGATTGATCACGCCCACGCCGCCTCTTGTCAGGCAGAGTCCTGCAAGGATTCCAATCGGTATGCCAAGCACGGATAAAAAGATGCTTTCGTACAGGACAGACTTGATAATCTGGCGGCCTGTAGCGCCGACACACTTTAATGTGCCAAACTGGGAAATCCTCTCCCCTGCACTGATACGGAATACATTGGAAATTACAACCACCGCCATAACAAAAATAATGGCGCCCAGAAAAAACGCCGGAATCAGCAGCAGGCTCTTATAGGCGCCGGCATACATGCCATAATCCTCGCCAAGAAATGATACCAGCATAACATTACCGCTGGCCACAAGGCTGCAAACGCAGGTGGTCAGCGCGGTTGCCAAAACAATGGCAGCTATTGCCCAAAAAGTCCTGCTTTTATTTTTCTTTACCTGGCTGAGGGAAAGCTTCGCAATTACATTCATACCATGCGGCCTCCCTTCGAACGGGAAGCCTTCAAATCCTCGTCTGAAATAATCTCTCCATCGCCGATGGTGATGATCCTGTCTGCCATGACGGCAATTTTTTCATCATGGGTAATCAATAGAAGGGTCTGGTGATACTTCTTATTCGCAAGCTGCAGCAAGTCTATAATTTCCCTGCCGGATTTGCTGTCCAGATTACCTGTTGGCTCATCCGCCAGAATAAAAGCAGGATCATTGATCAGCGCCCTCCCAATGGACACCCTCTGCTGCTGCCCTCCGGACAGTTCACTTGGCAGATGGGTCCTCCGGTCGGCCAGTCCTGTCATATTAAGAATGTAAGAGAGCTTTTCAGGATCAGGCCTGCGATTATCCAAAAGACGCGGCAGCATAATATTTTCCTCCGTCGTAAGCGTGGGGATCAGATTATAGAACTGAAACACCATACCGATATTCCTGCGCCTGAAGATGGCACGCTGGCTTTCGTCCAGGCTGTAGATATCTTTTCCGTCAATGGTCACGGTGCCTGAAGAAGGGCGATCGATTCCGCCGATGAGATTCATAAGTGTAGATTTGCCTGACCCGGAAGAGCCTATAATTGCAATGAATTCTCCTTTGTTTACCTGAAAACTCACATTTTTAAGGGCAGTTACGGCAGTGTCCCCTTTGCCATATGTTTTTGTCAGATTTCTGACCGTTAATACTTCCATGTAAATTCCTCCTGTTTCACAAGTACTATCATCATAACAGAAGAAAATGACTGTCTGGTGACAAATTCCCATACTCAAAATGACAGTTTAGTCACTTATACAGTTTTATGGTAAAAGTCGCTCCGCTGCCCTCTTTGCCGCAGTCCACATCAATATCACCGTTATGCCTGCGTACTATGGCGAGGGCAAGAGGAAGGCCGATGCCATACCCGCTTGTATTTCCGGAACCTTCAAACCGCGTGAACAGCCGGGCAATTTCCTCCTTTCTGATTCCCTTCCCCATGTCTGTGACAGATATCCATTGATAAATGGGATTTTCCCCACAGTCAATGGTGATACACGTATGATCCCCGGAATGCTCCGAGGCGTTTTTAATCAGGTTGGTAAGCGCCTCCGACATCCAGCGTTTATCACAGTACAGCTCCAGGTCGTTCCTGAGATCTGTGGCCTGGTTTTTTATCTCCAGTAAAATAGCCAGCGGTTTTAACGCGGCTTCCAGGAGTGCACGGACAGAGACTTTCTCCATATCAAAGGTAATTGCGTCAGCATCCAGTTTTGCCATCTTTAGCAGTGTGCCCACCAGCCATTCCATCCGGTTCAGGCTGGTCTGGATATTATGGATAAATTCTTCCTGCTTATCGGGAGCGGCAGTTTGCAGCAGGTCAGCCATGATCATCATGGAGGTAACAGGTGTTTTCAGCTGGTGGCTAATATTTTCCATAAACTCTATAAACAGCGCATGCTCCTGTTCCACTGCACTCAGCTGCTCATTCTTTATGTTTACCAGGGTATGGATATCATTTTTTAAAATACTGAGGGAACCTTCTTTGTTGTCCCGGAATTCCACTTTCTGTCCGTCAATGGCTTTTCTTATTTTCTCCGAAAGTTCCTTTATTTCGCTATTTCTAATCAGCACGGTAACCAAGCCCCCTTACAGTTTCAATGGTTACAGCGCTGCCCATCTTCTCCCGCAGGCGTTTGATATATACTGTAAGAGTATTGTCCTCAACAAAATTGCTGCCCTGGTCCCATATACTGTCCAGTATCTGCGTCCTTGTGAGAAGATTTCCTTTGTTATTAGCAAAAATCAGCAGCAGACGGTATTCTAAGGCCGTCAGTTCTACAGGACTGCTTCCCACATACACTTTTCCGGCAATGGGATCGATTTCCGCATTTCCGATTTTTAAAAATCCTGTGGGATTTTCCCCCTTTGCTGCCTGTAAGGTCCGTTTCACTCTTGCCAGTAATTCCCGCAGCCGAAAAGGCTTTGTAACATAATCAGCCGCCCCGTTTTCAAAAGCGGAAACAATTTTGCTCTCATCATCCACCACGGTCAGGAATATAATGGGAGTGCTGTTTTCCTTCAGCTCCCGGCTTACATCAAATCCGGTCCCGTCAGGAAGCTGCATATCCAATATTGCCAAATCGTACAGTTCCGTTTTTATCCTGTGAACCGCATCCGAAGCGGTCATACAATGAAATGGCTCATAGCCTTCCTGTTCCAGGGCATACATAAGGCCGGAGGCGATCATGGTATCGTCTTCTACAAGCAGAATTTTCATGCTGAATCCTTTCTTAATCTTTTAAAATTCCGGCGGATTATTTCCCGGCAGCCTCTTTCAAAGCCCGATACAGCTGCTCCACATCAAAGGGCTTGGGCAAAAATCCGGTCATTCCGCATTGCTGTGCCTTGTTGCGGTCATCCTGGAAGGTATTGGCCGTCATGGCCAGAATCGGAACCGACGCCGCATCCCTGCGTTTCATCGACCTGATCTCCCTTGTCGCAGCAAGACCGTCCAGCACCGGCATATTGACATCCATCAATATCACATCATAGAGCCCCTCCGGGCTTTCCGCAAACATGCTGACTGCCTCCCGGCCGTCAGAGGCCCGGTCTGCAATAATTTTTTTCAGAGCAAGCAGCTCCTCTGCAATTTCCGCATTCAAATCATTATCCTCAGCCAGAAGCACATGCAGGCCCTCCAGCCTGATATCGCCCTCCTGCACATGCGGTGCCTGTAATTCTCCCTGATATACAGGAAGCACAAGTGAAAAATAGAATTCAGAGCCCGCGCCGTAAGTGCTTTCCACCTGCAGCCTTCCGCCCATCAGCTCCACCATCTTGCTGCTGATGGATAGTCCCAGGCCTGTCCCGGGCCCTCTCTGGTTGCTGTTCTCCAGCTGCTCAAAGGATGCGAATATCCTTGTTATATCCTCCCTGCGGATACCGATACCGTTGTCCTTCACGCTGAAATATATCTCCGCCTTTCCCGAAACGCTGCTTCTCTCCTCAACAGACAACACAACCGTTCCGCCCGGATCGGTAAATTTGCAGGCATTGGACAGCAGGTTCGTCAGCACCTGCTGTATCCGCATCTTATCGCCTGTATAGCAGTCCTCCTGCAGTCTGCAGTTCATCTCCAGCCGCAGCTTCCTGTCCGTTTCCTGGGCGCTGAACATGCTTTTAAGGTCTTCCGTCATCTGCCGCAGGTTAAACGGGGCAGCTTCGATCTTCATCTTTTCGCTTTCGATTTTAGACATGTCCAGGACATCATTCAGCAGCGAAAGAAGAAACTTTGCGGAAGAATCAATTTTTGACAGGTTCTCTTCGATTTTCGGCGTTGCTTCCCCTGAAATCCGGGTGAGATTGGTCAGCCCGATAATTGCGTTCATGGGGGTACGGATTTCGTGACTCATCCTTGAGAGGAAATCCGACTTGGCCCTGCTCATCTCCTCCGCCTTTTCCAGCCTCACCTGCATTACCTTTGCCCTCATGCTGTAAAACACAACCAGAATGATAATGCCTGAAATTAATATAATGGCCCCCACGCTAAGGCTTACTGCCAATGCGGGATTCGAATAATAAAAAGATTCCAGCGTCACGGCGCTTTGCTGCGGGACAAGGGTATTATCCGATAAAATGCGGTAGCTTTCCTCCTCGGAAAAATTGTTTATGGATTTATTCAGGATGGAATACAGCGGCACATTTACAGGCAGCGGCAGCGCAATTGTCACTTCCTCACGCAGGTTTGTATCCGTTACCAGATTAATATTGGCATAATAATTCCGCGCATAAAACTGTCCCACAAAGGACGCCGGCATGCGGGTATAGTCCGCTTCCACACCGTTATTAACCGCATTCAGACATTCCTGGTAATCTTCAAAATACCTTATGGTATCGGAAGGATTGCCCGGCTTCATCACCCTGCCCTCCGGTACGGCCATCACCTGCCCTTCTTCCTTTCCTGCGGACTGCTTGCTGCGCAGGACAAGGGAATCCAGGGATACATAGCTGGCAGTCCGGGCAAGCCCAAGGGATGCGGCCGTCAAATCATTGTCCATAAAACTGCCCGCCAAATCCGCTTTACCCTCCCGGACTAAATTGATTATTTCCTGATTATTCTCCGCATACACATACTCAAATTCAAGCCCGCTGCGTCCCGTTATGAGCTCCAGTGTCTCCGGAATAATACCCATAGCGGCTCCGTCCTGTTCATAATACAGCGGATAACGATCCCTGATAACCGCTACTTTTAAAGGGGCGCTCTGCTGTATAAATGCCCTTTCCTCATCTGTAAAGGAAATGGAATTCAGATACCTGTCGGGAAAATACTTACTGTACAGTTCACTGGCAAAATTGGGATCTGCCGCATAAATCTGCTCAATTGCCCAGGAAAGCTCGCTGCACAGCTCCGGCTCATCCCTGGCGGTAACAATATAATAAGGCTCGGCGGGAATCATGGCCGCCACATTGTAGTCCTCCTGCATGTATACATCCGCTCCAAGCATCAGATCCACATCACCGCTTTCCAGGCAGTTCTCATACTCCGTCGTATCCTCATAGTATACAAGCTCACAGGAAATATTATTGAATGTCAGAAATTCCTGCAGCCGTTCAATTTTCTGGACCGCTCTTTTCAAAACGCCTATCCGTTTTCCATTCAGTGTATTATAGTCATAGCCTTTTATATCCGTATCTTCCCGATGATAGATAAGCAGGGAATAATTGGATCCCATTATATAAGAGGGATAATTATAAAGATCCTTGAATTCTTCCCTGTAGAACATGCCTCCCATCAGGTCATATTCACAATCGACCATTTTATTCAGCTGTTCTGATGCATTTTCTTCTGTCATAAATTCATATTGCCAGCCTGTATACTTGGCAATCTCAATGAGCCAGTCATATACACAGCCGCCATAAGTGCCGTCATCATAAACCTCATTGATACCAGAAGTATAGGGAAATGCAACCTTCAGGACTCTTGGTTCCTCCTCCTGCGCATTTACCTCCGGGCAATACAGCATAAAAGGGGCGCAAGAGGCCAACAGTACGGCAAAAAGAAGCAGGACCTTCCGATACTGCTTCTTTTTGCCATATATTTGATTTATCCCCGTTCTTTTCCCTCTTTTACCTAACTCCGTTGTATGTCCCATCCTGGAAGCCTCCCGTCCCGTATCCGCTGCAGCGTTGACAGCTCTGATTGTCTGCAGCCTCCCCGGTTCAGGCAGGAGATCTGCTGATTTACATTATACCAATCAGGCAGTAACAAAACAAGACACTTCGTATGTATTCGGAAATTCTGTGTTACTCAATAAGACGGACGGCGGAAAGCTTTCCAACTCTCCTGTTAAATTTTCCGTAAAACTATATCGTATGCTCCTCCCGGTACTGTCCCGGCGTTTTTCCTGTATATTTCTTAAAGCGGCGGGTAAAGACATGATCGTCCTCATAGCCCACCGACAGGCTGATTTCCCGGACGAGCATATTGGTGGAAACGAGAAGCTCCCTGGCCCGTTCCATCCTCAGGTTGGCAAGATAATCCGAAGGACGGATGCCCATCTGGTTCTTAAATTCCACCGCCAGTGTAACCGAGCTGATATCCAGGTGATCCGCCAGCAGGCTCATGGTCAGCTCCGGCCTGGAAAAATTCTCCTTCATATAAGCGGCCGCCTCCTCCACAATCCTGGATCGATCCACGCTTTCCTCCGGCTTGGTTTCGATGATAAGACTGCAGGCCTCACAGAGAAGATCGTTAAAATCCTGGATAGTCAGGCACTGGGAAAGTGTGAATACGTTGTAAATGCTTTCCAGCCCGGTATTTTCCGCCTTCCATTCCGAAATCAGCACATGGATGATATCATTGTACAACAGTCGGAACAGGGGCAGGGACGGGCTTTTCTTCGTCATTCTCCTGCAGATATCCTCCACGGCCTGCTCTACTGCGGCTTTATCCCGGCTGCGCAGCGCCGCCTTCAGCTTCTGCAGATAGGAATCGGGAAGCACATTCACCACATCCGTCAGCGCCACGTCGCCAAAACGGATGATTTTGTTATTATCCTGCAGGAAACGGTTGTCAAACGCGGTATCCGCCTCCAGATAGGCCGCTGAACCTTCCAGGAAATCCTGATGATAATTGCTTACGGACATTACAAATTCCCCATGGCATTCCTTGCCGATGGTAAACAGCATACCCAGCGTCTCTTCGATCCGTTCCGCTGAATCGGAAAAAAGGACAAAAAGGCTCTGGTTATTGCTGACCAGATGGATGCCGTAGCCGTCAAGATGCGCCGCCTGCGCGATTACATCCAGCATCATCGCATGGGCGCGGCTTTCATTGCTGTCGCTGCGCTCTCCCAGCAGGACGGCCAGGTACATGGTGTTTTCAATCTCTATGGACGCTTTCTGCGCCGCCTGAAGCACTTCCTTCCGGCTTTTGAAGTCATTCCGGATAAAATTCCTGACAAACCGGGTCTTCTTCAGCTGCAGATTTTCCTTCTCCTTCTGCTCGTTCGCCTCCACCAGCATCTGGATGCCGCTTTCTATGCTGCTTAAGTTATAATTTGTTTCCTCCTGGGAATCCAGCAGCTGGTTCATTTTTTTCACCTTTGCCGCCATGCGTCTGGAAAATACCATGATAAAAAACGCCGCAGGGATGGCGCATACGCTCAGCAGCACAATAATCCCCCACTGTCCGGTTACAATTTTATCGTAAAAAACTTCCATCGACTGCAGGGAGCAGTAAGTCAGGCCGCTTGTCCCCTGCCGGACGCTCAGCAGGTATTTTTTCCCATCTATCTTCACCTGGCGCTGTCCCTCCTCTTCCCCTGTCAGCGACAGGATCGCATCGGAAGGCAGCTCCAGGCTTCCCCGGGAAACAATGACTTCACCCTTATAAATAATAAAATCTTCCCTCAGATCCTCTTCGTCTTTTTCCATCAGCGAATCATAATAGGAACCCGGCACAACGAACAAAAGCGTTTCCTGGAAAGCCGGAGGAATGGCCTGCATATAAAGCACCATGTCCTCCCCGCCCATATACTTCTGTATCCAGAAGCCGGAAACAGATTGTTCCGGCCAAATGCGCAGTTCTTTGTCCGTGGATCGGATCTCCGCTTTTACCTCTTCCGCGTCCAAAAGCTCCATCACACAGCCCTGTTCCGCAAAATAGTCCACTCCCACCGAAGTGGTTCCGGTGTACATATAATCGTCTTCATGATACTGGTAAAGCAGCATCTGAAAAAACTGGCTTACCGTTATATATTGAAACAGGTGCTTCTCCAGCTGGAGAGCCGCCTGCGGTTTTTCCGAAAGTCTGAATTTGGTCACATCCTCAGTTATACCCATTTGATATACGATATTCCTGATAATCTGCATATCATTTTCATGCCTGTTTATTTCTGCGTCAAGATGTTCCTCATTAGAAACAAGGAAGTCCGAATAAATCGTCTTATAATAAAACTGGTATAGATAACTCCCCAGCGATGTAATGATCAGTATTACAATGATACTGAACACAATAATATAGTAAAAAATATTTTGTGATTTTAATTCATCCCATATTTTTTTCACAAAAGCCTCCCCCATTTCCCTGTTATATTTCTTAACGTGCCCTGCAAAAAAGTAACAGTCAGGACGTCCATGCTTATTTTTTATTATAGCACAAAATATTTATAACACACAAACGGCTCTGCCGCCAACCGGCAGCAGAGCTTTTTGTGTGTTATTATTATTCCAGTTCCATAGTATCAATTGCATCCTGATACATCTGTACATAATCGGCAACGCCCATTCCGTCAAACATGGAAACAAAGGAATTCCAGTTGTCATCGGTTACACCGCCGGTTACAAAAGCAGCGATATTTTCAACAACAGCGTTGTTAATATCTGTTTCCTTCAGCGTGCTTTCCTGAAGCTGCTCGGAGGTCAGAGGCGCCATATCAAGATAGTCGTTGGAATATTTCTGGATATTGCCGGCCTCGTCATACTTCTGGCAGTACTCCGTTTTTTCGGTACGCTGCAGAGGCATATTGAAGGTTTCGCTCAGATATTTGCCGGGTGCGAAGAACAGGGTATTACAGTCAATATAATTCTTAACGTCAGCGCTTCCGTCGTTGGTAACGGTGATCTTGCCGTTGTCATCATATTTCCAGCCAAGGGTATCGCCTGCATCCTTTTCGCCGTAGTACAGGGAGAACATCATTTCCGTATCAAGCAGGGCGTCCAGCCATCTCATGGTAGCGGGTACGTTTTCATTTGTGCTTGTCACGAAAGCGCCCTGTTTGCACAGTTCCAGGTAACGGTAAAGCTTTGCATTGCTGTCGGGCATCCAGAGAACGGAATTGGAAGCCACGCCGTCGTCATAAGCCATGGCAACCAGGCGCCATGCGGTAAAGAAGCCCACATTTCCTTCTTTTAACTTGGTTTCTACAGTATTGAAGTCCTGGGATACCAGTTCCGGGTCAACAAGGCCTTCATCATAGAGCATATGCAGCCATTCCATGCAGTCACGGAAGCCTTCCTGTGTAGGCAGGAACTGTACTTTTTTATCATCGTCGATATAAATCCATTTGTCAGGGTCGCAGGGAAGGCCGAACAGAGGAAGCATATATCTGATGCCGTTAAATCCGGTATCCAGACCCATTTCCAGAGGTATCTCATCTGCTTCGCCGTTGCCGTTGGGATCGCCAGTCTTAAATGCGCGGAATACTTCGGTCAGCTCGTCCACATTTTTGGGTGTTTCCAGGTTCAGGGCATCCAGCCATTCCTGGTTGATAAAAAAGTGCTGGTTGGTATTGATATTCTGCCCTACCAGATAGCCTACGGAATAAATTTTCCCGTCGCTGGCCACCAGGCTGACTGTAGGGTCATTGTCTTCCGCATCTCTTCTGGAAGTGAAGTTAGGCATATACTGGTCAATCAGGTCGTCCAAAGGGATAACGATTCCCTGTGTCACGCCGTATTCCTCATCGTCCACACCGCCGTTTCCGCCATTGGTTGCAAGGATAACGTCAGGATATTCGCCGGAAGCAAAAGCCAGGTTCAGCTTTGTGCTCCAGTCGGAGCCTTTGATGGGTTCCCATTCCACATGGATGCCGGTCTGCTCTTCCAGACGCTGTACCGCGGGCATTTCATCAAAGCTTGTCAGGGAATCGGAGTCACGGACCGCAATCATAACCTTTAAGGTAATGGGTTCATTCACGATAGGATAACCTGTCTCATTAAAATTACCATCCGCTGCAGCTGCTTCTCCTGTTCCTGCGCTTCCCGCTTCGGAAGCAGCTTCGCTGGAAGCATTTCCGGCAGTTGTTGTCCCGGACGAACTTCCACAGCCGGCCAGGGCCGTCATTGTCATGGCTGCCGCCAACATAAGTGCAATTGCTTTCTTCTTCATAAAGAAAAACCTCCTTTTTCTATTACAACACATACTGTGCTGATACCATAATTTTACGATGGTGCATCAGCCCTTAAGAGAGCCGATCATAACACCCTTTTCAAAATACTTCTGCATCACTGCGTAGAGAATCACCACAGGGCCTGTTGCCACTACAATGATACAGTATTTGGAAACATTGGCAATACGCATTGCCTCACTCATGGACGCCGCGCTGTCCGCCATGGACATCATGTAATCCCCGGATTTGTCCACCTGCAGCGTCGCCAGGATTTCACGAAGCACTGTCTGCAGCGGCAGCAGGCTTCTGTCTCTTAAATAAACCAGGCCGTTAAAGTAATCGTTCCATTTTGCCACCCCGTAATACACAGCCAGAACTGCAATAATCGTTTTACTTAAGGGCAGAACCACTTTGGAAAAATACTGGAAATGCGTGGCGCCGTCCAGCATGGCCGCTTCATACAATTCCCCGGGAATATTGGTCTGTATGTAGGTCCTTGCAACCATCAGATTCCAGACGCTGACGCAGCCCATAAAAATAATGATCGCTCTGGTATTATATAATCCCAGGTTCTTCATGACAAGGAAGGTGGGGATCAGGCCGCCGTTGAAAAACATGGTAAATACAAAGAATAAGTTAATAACTCCTTTTCCCGCGAATTTCGGTCTTGACAGCGCATAAGCCGCCGACAGCGTTACCAGAATACTGATGACTACGCTTGCAAAGGTATAGAAGATGGAATTCGCATAGGAAGACCACAGTTCCTTATACTGAAAAACCGCCTGATAGCCAATCAGGGAAAAATCCACCGGGTGCCAGATTACCTGCCCCCTTACAATCGCATCCGGGTCGGATACGGAGGCGATGCACACCAGATAGAGCGGATACAGGATAATCAGCATGATGACAATCCAGAATATCGAATTAAACATGTAAAAAATACGATTGCTGAAGCTCATCTGCTTTTTTGCTTTATTTTTCATCGAAAAAACCTCTCAATCACTTTTATCAGAACAATCCCACGTCAGTCATACGTTTGGATACCTGGTTGACGGATATTATCAATATGAAGTTGATGATATTGACAAACAGGCCAATGGCCGCCGTGTAGGAGAACTGTCCGCTTCCAAGACCTACATTGTAAACATAAACGCCGATGATATCTGAGGTAGGAATATTGCCGGGCGTCTGCATAACCAGCGCTTTGTTCGTATCGGAGGCAAGCATCTTGCCGCAGTCCAGGATGAATACCATCATGGCCGTTGGAATCAGGCTCGGGATATCTATAAAGCGTATTTTCTGCCAGATGCTGGCGCCATCGATTTCGGCCGCTTCATATAATGACGGGTCGATGCCGGTCAGCGTGGCAATATAAAGGATGGTTCCGTAGCCCGCCGCCTGCCAGATGCCTGATATAATGTAGACAGGACGGAATGCCGTAGCCTCGGACATGAAGTCAACCGCCTTCAATCCCAGGGCTGTCCTGGCAAAATTCAGGATACCGCTGGTGGGTGAGAGGAAAATATAGAGCATACCTGCCAGTACGACAGTTGATATAAAGTAGGGAACATAAATACTTGTCTGTATAAACCTCTTCTTCTTTTTCCCCCGGATCTGATTCAGGAATATGGCCAGAATCAAGGGAACAGGGAAACTCCACAACAGGTAATACACGTTCAATAATAAGGTATTGGACAATAACCTCTTAAAATAGTAGGCGTTGAAAAAATTCTTGAAATGCTTCAACCCCACCCAGGCGCTGCCTGCAATGCCATCCACCGCCTTATAATCCTTAAAGGCAATCTGAATCCCATACAGAGGCAGGTAATTGAAAACCACAAAATAAATGATAGCCGGTAGTACTAATATGTACAGCTGCCAGTTGTCCCTCATGGCTGCCGCCAGGCTTTTCTTCTTTCTTATGGCTTTCGGTTTTCCGGATGCTTTCACTAAAAACCTCTCCCTTCTTTTTTTGTAACTTTCTTGCATGTTGCATGGTTAGAATATAATAAATGTCCGGCATATTATCAACGTTATAAATTTTTATACCCCGGTTTTCATTCGAAAAGTACCTGTTTTCCTGGGAAATGCAGGTTTATTTTATGCATACTACACATAGATCGAAAAGGGCATGGAAGTGTGATTTCCATGCCTTACAAAAATTTATACCGTTGTTTTTTATTCAGTCACTATTGCCGGCTTACGCCATTCTGTTAAAACTGCCCTGTAGGCATCGTTCATAATCCTGCTGCCGTCCTGTAAGCACAGCTGGTAATGCCCTGGAAGAATTATATCTCCTTCGCCTTAACACCGACTGGACATGGAGTATAAGGCTTTTACTTTGGAAATCAAGAAATATCAATACTAATAATAAATGTATTTATAAAGTTCGCGAAGAATATTTTTATCTCTTTGTATTTATTATTAAGACAAACTAAGATTTTGTATATAAACAGACAAATATATAACGATTTAGGCTAAAAAGTATACCAATTTTCTTATTTATTTTCTACTACGACAATTATTAAAAATCCGTATATGGAATTAATTAAGGAATAAATAGTTGTATAATTTAATTATAAGGGAAAACTTATTGCCAGAGCAAATTCAACAGTCAACTTTTTGGTAGTGACCCAGGACTGGTGAGTTTAACATGCACGAATTACGTTATATCCAAATAATCCCCAAGATGATCCATGGAGTTAACATTATGTTTAAAAAAATATTATGTGTTTTTATAACATTCCTTTTTTGCGGCATTGTAATTACCGCATGTGGAAAACCAAAAGAGATAAAATATTGTAATAGCACAAGTCTGTTTGGCGCTTCCTTATCAGAGGCATGTGAACTTCTGGGAATTGAAGTTGATTCTGAAAATTATTCAGAAGCCATGTTGGCAGGGCACAACTATAAAATATATACGCCGGAAGAATTATATACAATCAATGGTTATGAAACCTCGGTGGCACTTTATATTTCACAGTTGCAGGCCCCGGATGGACAGGAAATAGGTTTAACGATGATACGCTTTTCTTTTGAAAAATCAGTCAGCTTAGATGAATTTTCCGACTACCTTGAGGAAAATTATATACTTCAAAATAAATATGGTAATGAAACAGAAATAGGATGGCAGGGAGAATACTATTTTAATCTGGATAAATCCGATAAATTTGTAAAAGTATATACTGAATTATATGGCGTTAAGCCGCTGATACCAACATGGATTTTGCAACTGAATCAGGTGAAGGGAAATCATACGGAGTTAACACTTATTTGTGAAGAAGCTGCTCTTTACCGTTATATTGATTCCTTCGATTAAGCAAAGGGTAAAAAAGGTATTGCAGATCCGGTAACTTGGATCTGCAATACCTTTTTTTCATCCTATCCCGGCAGACTCTCGCCTACCTCTGCCCGGCCATCGTCTCCGAAATCACTTGGTAAAGCACCTTCTGATCAATCGGCTTTGCAATATGTCCGTTCATGCCGGCAGAATAAGCCCGCATAACATCTTCATGAAATGCATCCGCAGTCATGGCGACAATCGGAATGGTCCGCGCCCGGGGATACTCCGACTTCCTGATGGCATCCGTCGCCTGGTATCCGTCCATTACAGGCATCTGCACATCCATCAGTATCAAATCATAACGTTCCCGGCAGGAAAGGAATTTGTCCACGGCTTCCCTGCCGTCCCTGGCACAATCCACTGTAATCCCTGCCATCTTAAGCAGCTCCAGGGCAATTTCCCTGTTCAGATCATTGTCCTCGGCCAGCAGTACATGATACCCCTCCATTCCCATCTGCCGCGTAATCATTCCCGGTGCTGAAAACTCCACGGCCCTGCCGATACCTGTTACGGAAAGCAGGGTGTTATAGAGTGACGAAGCAAAAATCGGTTTGGATAAAAAAGCATTGGCTCCGGCATCTCGCGCGCTTTGTTCAATCACACTCCAATCATAGGCGGTAATGATGATAATTGTCGTATCCGGCCCTGATACCTCACGGATACGGCACGTTACCTCCACCCCGTTAATATCCGGCATCCTCCAGTCCACCAGACAGACATCGTAGTCTGCGCCTTCCCGGCATGCGCCGCTTATCTTTTCCACACATTCCTTTCCTGTCAGCACCCAGTCCGAATGAATTCCCAAAGTCTCCAGCAGCAGCGCCGCATGGATGCAGCTGTCCCTGTCGTCATCCGCCACCAGCACCTTCAGTGCTTCCAGCGCCGGCTGTTTTTGCAGCTTTTCCTTTCCGGCCTTCCCTGAAATATCGAATTCCAGCTCTATGGCAAAGGCGCTGCCCTCCCCCGGCTCACTTTGTATGGATATCGTGCCGCCCATCAGCGTCACCAGATTCTTGCTAATCGCCATACCAAGTCCTGTTCCGCCATATTTCTTTCCTGTGGCAGCGTTTTCCTGTTCGAACGGCAGAAACAGGCGATCCATAAATTCCTGATTCATCCCAATCCCTGTATCGCTCACCGTAAAACGCAGTCTGACACAATTTTCATAACGCCGCAGCTGACGGATCTCTAATCGGATCGAACCGCCCTCAGGCGTAAATTTAAGCGCATTGGACAGAAGGTTGAGCAGAACCTGGTTCAGCCTGAGATCGTCTCCAATCAGTTCGGTATCCACAACATCCACAAGCGGCACGGTAAAATGAAGCCCCTTGGCCACGGCCTGGGGGTAGATAATGGAGGTAATGGATTCCGCCACATTTTCAAGATTAAAAGGCTCATGGGCGATTTTCATTTTTCCCTCATCAATTTTGGACATATCCAGCACATCATTGATCAGCATCATTAAATGCCTGGAGGAATAGCCGATCTTTTCCAGACAGTCAGCCACCCTCTTTTGATCCTCAATATAAGCCGCTGCTATGGTTGTCATTCCAATGATAGCATTCATTGGCGTGCGTATCTCATGGCTCATCCGGGAAAGGAAATCCGATTTTGCCCGATTGGCGCTTTCCGCTGCGGCCAGGGCATCCTTCAGGGCTTCGGTCTGCTCTGTCAGCTTTTTGTGCATCTTCCTAAGCTCCGTCACATCCGTGATGTCAATAAAAATAATAAGATAAACCGGGCATCCGTCCTGCCAGTCCACACAGGAAGCATTCACCTGCAGCCACAGGAACTGGCCAAACCGGCTTTTCACATGCATGACAAAATGAACCGACCTGCCTGACATCAGGTTTTCCTTCTGCTCTAAAATGGCTTCCATATTAGCTTCTATGTTCCACAGATGCAGTCCTCCGCTCCCATCTCCCGCATCATATCCAAAATAGTTCATATAACGGGTATTTCCTTCAAGCAGCGTCATCCGCAGGTCATTATCAATCCGGTATTTTGCCACAAATCCGGGAAGGCTCTCATAGGTAACGGACTGTTCCTTTTGCATCCTCACCAAATCATCCACATTTGTAAGCACGGTATATGCCACCTGGCAGCCGTCAATATATTCCTCCGCAAACTGGGTGGAAAATTGTACCCAGACGAAATTACCGTCCCTTCTGCGTATACGTGACAGCAGGCGATAGCCGCTCTGCCCTTCGGCCATAGCATTCTGAACCACATTGGTAAGGCGGATCCATTCCTCGGGATCATTCTGATAGTATATGTCAGGCTGGTTATGAAAGGTCGCTTCATACTCCTCCTTCGGCCATCCGATAAGCTCATAGTAAAATTCATTCGCCCAGACTACCGTATAATGTTCATCAAGAAGATGCTTGCTGACACTGACTCCCATCAGCTGCATCAGCGTACTGTATTCATAATCGGCCGCTGTTATATGTAACCCCCTGTTACCTGCTTCTTTCTCCTGCATTACTGACCTCCTCATCTCCGGTTCTTTTCGCGTCTTTCCTGATATCCTGCTGCCTTATCCTCCCGCTGCGGCCTGATGCGGCCTTTTCGTTTATACACACCTTGTTCATATTTATATCTTTAGATTATAAAACAGAAGATGTGAAATTACAACGCACTTATTGGATGCAGCTTAAAATAATGATAAAATAAAGCAATAGTTCAATTGTGAACCGTTATAAGATAAGCTTCAGCAATGCATGATTTTAAAAGGAGACGGACAATTGCAGAATGAACAGGACTTTTCCAATCTGATATATGAATATTTTTTCCTGCGCATCCGCTTTGGATATTACCGCTGCGGGGACAGCCTTCCTCCCATTGATACCCTGTGCAGGGAATTCAATGTCGCTCCGCTTACCGTGACAGCCGCACTTCGCCGCCTGCGCTCGGAGGGTTTTATTTCCATGCACAACGGCCGCCCCACCATGGTCCTCTACCAGCTGAAAGAAAGGGAGGAGGAAGAATTCTGCCTCCGCTTTTTCTCAGAACGGTGGCCTGCATTTATGGATTTATATGCATCCTCCGAACTGATTCTGGTTCCTCTGGAAATTGAAGGGCTGCGCAGAATGGACGATGGGGATCTGGCTGAAATTTCCCGCCTGGCAAAGTGGGGCGATGCGGATGATCTGCTGCTTTTTTTCTGGTTTACCCTGCAGAAGCTGGACAATCCTCTGGCATTAAATCTTTTCTGGGAGTCAACTCAGTTCATGGGCTTCCCCTTTGCCAAAAAAAGCCGGACATACGGCAGCTACAGCCCCGGCATCGTCCGCCGGCGCCTGAATAAACTTATCCAATACATAAAAGCCCGGGACTGGAATACCGTCCGGGAGCTCCTGCTGCGGTATCAGAGAGATGATGTCCGCCGTATGGTTGAAGCGTTCGGCAAGGATATCAGGTCTTTGACAAAGGAGGAAATGGTACCGTTTACCTGGAGGATCTACCGGGAGCGTCCTCAGGTCCGCTATGACCTTGCCTTCCGCCTCCTGCATGAAATTTATATGGGAGAATACCGGGAAAAAGACTTTCTTCCCTCTTATGAAAAAATGGCGCAGAAATATCAGGTATCCGTCAGCACGATACGCCGCACCGTCAACACCTTATGCCAGACAGGGGCGGCACGCACTATAAACGGCAGGGGAACGCAGATATTTACAGCGGGACAGCCATGCGATGCGCCGGATTTTGAAAGTCCGGCCATCCGCAGGAGCCTGGCTTACTTTGTACAGTCCTTTGAGCTTCTGATCTATACCTGTGAAGGCGTAACCCGCAGCCTCCTCTCCTCCGTATCCCAGGCGGACAAGGACATACTGGCCGGAGAGCTGAAAAACAACCTCCTTACCGGCCGGACTGAATTTTCCCTCTGGTGTTATCTGCTCTACGTGGGAAAATACAGTCCGCTGGAAGGCATCCGTGTAATCTACAGGGGCATCTACAGCCTGTTTCTATGGGGATACCCGTTGAAGGCCTCCTTTGGGAACTCAGAAAGGGTAGACAATGCGCTGCTGCATTTCACGGAGCTGATGCTTTCAAAGCTTGCCCAAAATGATGTTGACGGTTGTGCTGTAACTGTCCGGGAACTGCTTTCTCAGATGTTTCCTTACGCCCGGCAGTATTTGCTGGAGCATGGGATAAAGGAAGAGGAGATGCGGCTGACGCCTTGCATCCATTTGCAGCTGACTACCTAGGCTGCGGGTATCGGATTCGCTGCCGCCCTCGGAGTAAGCCGTATGTGCCAAAGCTGGGTATTTATTACAGCATCTGCTTATTTGTAAAGTATCCCGGAATGTACTATAATAAAAGCCGGACCGGCAGAAACAAACTACGTACAAAGAACAGGCAGGGGAGAAGAATCTGATGAAGCTATTACTGGTTGAAGATGATCCGGAAATCTGCGGAATGCTGAAAAAATTTCTGGAAAAAGAAAATTTTGAAATTATCACCGCCAATGACGGGGAAGAGGCCTGCAGCAAATTCAGACAGGAAACCTGCGATCTTGTTCTCCTTGATCTGATGCTGCCAAAAATCAGCGGCATGGATGTGCTACAGCAAATCCGTGCCCAAAGTACGGTGCCGATTATCATTATGTCCGCAAAAGATACGGATTCCGATATCACGCTTGGGCTGGGCCTGGGCGCTGACGATTATGTGACCAAACCCTTTTCCATGGTCCAGGTACTCGCCCGGATCAAGGCCAATCTGCGAAGGACCGGCCAGTATGCCGCTTCCTCCCCTGCCCGCCCCTCCCTGCTTACTGTGGGAGAACTGCGAATGAATCTGGAGGATTACACCGTTTCAAAGCAGGGAAAGGAAATTGAGCTCACGGCGAAGGAATTTGAAATTCTGCGCCTCCTTCTGCAGAATCCCAGGAAGGTATATACCAAGGAACAGATTTATTCCCTCATCTGGAATGACGCCTATCTCGGCGATGAAAACGCGGTTAACGTCCATATCAGCCGGCTGAGGAATAAAATTGAAGATAACCCCCGTTCTCCCAAATATGTGATTACGGTGTGGGGTATCGGTTACAAGTCAGGAGAATTCAAATGAGCGAAGCTGCAATCATATTTCTTCTCATTCTCTGCATTATCCTTCTTTTTTCCATTATCCTTTACCAACGGTTCCATTTTAAAAAAGGGATACACGCAAGGCTGAAGGAAGTGAGCGACAAGCTGGAGGATATCCTTGTATCGGGAAGTGATGAAAAGGTCATGGTTTTCACGGACGACAGTGCATTGATAGAGCTATCCGGCCAGATTAACCTCCTGCTGGAGGGATATCAGAAAATAAAGGTGGACTACCGGCGTTCCCAGGCCGCTTCCAAGAAGATGCTTTCCAACATATCCCATGATATCAAGACCCCTATGACCGTTATTCTGGGATACCTCGAAATGATCCGCCTGGAAAGCCCGGAGGAAAATGAACTTCTGGAAAAGGTGGAGGAAAAAGCACGGAAGATGATGGAACTGATCAGCCAGTTTTTTACCCTGGCAAAGCTGGAGGCCGGCGATACCAGCCTGGAGCTGTCCAGCGTCAGCCTGAATGAATGCTGCCGGGAAGCGGTTCTTGATTTCTATGAGCTGCTGACCCAGAAAAATTTCCAGGTGGAAGTTGATATCCCGGAGCAATCCGTGTGTATTATGGGAAACAGGGACGCCCTGGGACGGATTCTGGAAAATCTCATATCAAATGCCATCCGTTATGGCGGAGACGGCAAATATCTGGGAGTTTTTCTTCATTCGGACGAAAAATATGTCTATATCGACATATCCGACAAGGGCAAAGGTATCGACAAAGCCTTTTCCACCCGGATTTTCGACCGTCTCTTCACCCTGGAGGATTCCCGGAACCAGGAAATACAGGGTAACGGACTCGGCCTGACCATCGCCAAAAGCCTCGCAAACCAGCTTGGCGGCGATATATTACTCAAAAGCGATCCCCACATCCTCACCACCTTCACATTGAAATTCCGGAAACTGATATATTAAAGGAAGCAAAGCAGAATGATCCGCCGAGGCTGCGGCAAAAAGCCGGGAGGCCGGCATACAGCGGCCACAGGGCGGCGGATCATTCTGCTTTATTTTCGGTAACGAAAGAAATTCGTAAGAATTGGTCAAGAGTTTTGCAAAGTTCTTTCTATATGATAGGGTTTAACAGGAAAGGAGAACTATTATGGAATATATTTTACAGACGAATCATCTTACGAAGGTTATTGACAAAAAGGAAATCGTTCATGATGTGGGGCTTCATGTGCAGAAGGGGGAAATTTACGGGTTTTTGGGGCCGAATGGAGCCGGGAAAACCTCTGTGATGAAGATGCTTACCAACATATGGAAGCCTTCCGGCGGGTCGGTTGAGATATTCGGGGAGACGCTTATGCCCTCTTCCTATCAGGTCCTGAAACGGATGGGCAGCATTCTGGAGTTTCCTACCTTCTATGACCATATGAGCGGGCGGGAAAATCTTAAGCTTCATTGCGAATATATGGGATACTATCATCCCGGAAGCGTTGAAAATGCGCTGGAAATGCTGCATTTATCAGATGCGGCCGACAAGCCGGTGAAAAGCTATTCCCTGGGAATGAAGCAAAGGCTTGGAATTGCCAGGGCGGTTTTGTGCAAGCCGGAGCTGCTGATACTGGATGAGCCGACGAACGGGCTGGACCCCGCCGGGATGAAACAAATCCGCGATTTGATGAAAATGCTCTGTGCGGATTACGGAATTACCATTATGATTTCTTCCCATATTCTTTCCGAGGTGGAAAGCATTGCCCATACAATCGGCATGATTCATCACGGCAGGCTTATCAATGAAATATCCATGGAGGAAATTGAGGAAAAAAACACTGCATATATTGAGCTTGGGGTTAACGATACAAAACGGACGGCATATCTGCTTTCAGAGGAGCTGAAGCTGTTAAGCTTCAGGATTATGGATACGGGGGAAATCAGGATCTATGATAAACAGATCAGTCCGCAGGCCATCTCAAAGGTTCTGGGTGCAAATGGTGTGGAAATCCGGGTCCTGCGGAAAAAATCGGAGACTCTGGAAGACTATTTTCTGAAAATGACGGCGGAGGTATGATAGATATGATTAAGTTAATCAAGTTGGAATGGAAGAAAAACCAGATTGGGAAGTATATTCGAAATGCCGTGATTCTGACGGCGCTGCTGTGCCTGTTTATTTTCGCCATGGATTTTCTGGGAATTGCCAACGATCCGGAGACAGGCGTACCGGATACGGCTCCCGGAATGAACAATATTTCTTCTACCATTGAATTATTTTCCAGCATGGCCTTTCTGGTATTTACCGGAGTAATGCTGTCTTCCTTTATCGTAAGCGCTTATAAAAACAAGACGATGAACCTGATGTTTTCCTATCCCGTAAAGAGGCAGAAAATACTGGTATCTCAGATGCTCGCCGTCTGGATTTTTAATTTCTGCGCGCTGGTTCTGGCAAAGCTGCTTATGTATGGCTGTATTCTTGCCGGCTCACGTTTCTTGCCAGCCTCTTTTTCCTCAGGCTATGATATGGGCAGCCTTAATTTTTATGTACAGCTTCTGCTGAAGTCGGCCGTTATAGTGAGTATGGGTTTCATTGCCCTGTTTATCGGCCTTGCCATGAGGTCCTCCAAGGCCACGATTATCACCTCATTTCTGCTGATATTCCTCACGCAGGCTAATATCGGTGATTTTACCATGGCTGACAACGCCGTTTTCCCTTTGGCGCTTACCCTGGTTTCCATTCTTTTCGCTTTTCTTTCCGTTTATAAGGTGGAAACGAGAGATTTAATGTAAGTAAGATTCAATGAAAGAGATTTAACATAACCAAAATCCAGGCCGGCGGCGCTTATCCTGCGCCGCTGCCTGGATTATTTTTTCCCATATATCCATTATCTTACTAAGTGCCGCCGAAAAAAACTATTCGTGATGTTCCTTTTTCTCTTTATGGTCATGATGCTCTTCCCGGTTTTCATAACCATCCTTCGTATCACCGACGGTTTCTTCTCCGGTTTTATTTTCATTTCTGGCTCCGTGTTCTTCCCCGGTTCCGGTATCTTCCCCGCTTCTGGTTTCTTCCCCGCTTCCGGTTTCTTCCCCGCTTTCGTTCCCGCCGCCCCCTTCTTCATGGTGCCCGCCGCAGTGCTCCTGTGTAAGCTCCTTTATTTCGCTGATGGAGTGCTCTGCGCACCGGTCATAGGAGGCGCTGGGATCCACCTCCTGCAGCTGGGTGATGGCCAGATATTTGGCGGGGCTTAAGTTATGGTCGTGGGCACAGTCCCTGACCTCCTCCGACACCGCGAAAACATCCGCCGATGCCGTGGAATGATGGGAATCCAGGAGTGTATCTACCGAAGCCCTGATTTTTCCCAGCATCTTTTCCTGCGCACTGTTATTTTCGGTCTGTATGGTAACGGACACCAGGCCGTCCTCCTTCACATATCCCTGCCGCAGCATTTCGGTCAGCAGCAGTTCAACGGCCTGTTCGCAGGATTTATGGCGCACATCCATGTTTTCCAGGATGGCCGCCCCGTCATCATTGTATGGGGATGCCTCCAGCACAAAGCCGAAGCAGTTGAGCGAAAGGGCAATGGATGGATTCACATCCATATCCACATAAGCGCTGGGTGTAAAACAGGCAAAGCCGCCCGCGAACAGAAGCAGGGCAAGGCAGGTACAGGCGGCAGCGAACCGCT
>NZ_KE992740.1:0-2955 GCF_000466465.2 Clostridium sp. KLE 1755 | reverse complement strand
GCAGGGGGTTTATTTTTTACTGTGACACAAAAAAAGTCCTGCAGCACCCTTAACCGTGCCGCAGAACCTTTATTTTCTTATTCATCCGGTTTATAAATGATCTCTCCCTCATTTACCAGCCCCAGCTTATCCTTTGCCACCTCTTCCACATATTTCTTGGTCTGGGTGTACTTCCTGTATTCCTCTATCTCTTCCGTACGGGCCTTTTCCGCATCGATCTGTTCCTGAAGGACCCTTTCCCGCGCCGCGTAGGTCTCCTGCTTCTGCCTTAACTCCGCGCTCTTTAAGGAAACAACCACAAGAAGCATCAGTACCACCATCAAAACCAGGAACATACCCAGTCGGTTCTGCCTCTTCTTGCGGAAAACCACTTTTCTTTTTACCATAATCTAACACCTCTTTTGAAAAGTCAGCTTTCTGCTTCCCCGCGCCTCAATTTTTTCCCACTCAGTTTCTTTGCTGCCTGTTCTTTATTCTGCCGTTTGCTCTGCCTTTTCTCCCGTCGTTTACATAACCTCATTTTAATCACTTTCTCCCATGCAGTCAACCTGTATTTTATCTGTCTGCGCCGGATTCTTGCCTCCCGCGCCGCACGGCGCGCACACCGGCCTGCAAGGACCTTCATCTTGCGCCAAAGGAACCGGATGGGAGCGCTCAGCTTCCACAAAATTTTCCCAATCAGCGCAATCAGCTTATTAACGGCCCCTGACACCAGATTTACCAGCGCTGCGCTCAATGTTTTCTTATAAAGAAACATACCGGTGCCCGCGCCGATAACGGAAAACCAGCGGAACATGCCGTTATTTTCATAATAAAGCATATAAAAAATACCTGCCGTTGCCAGCACCCAGAATACCAGGTCCTCCAGCGAAAGCAGGAACCATCCGTGGGGAATGATTCTCCTGAAAATCCGGAACAAATCATAAATAAAAGTAATAATCACGCCCAGGAGGAAGGAATGCAACATAAACACTCCCTCTCCCGCAATCACCGGGCTCACGGCGCACCTACTTGAAAAGCCTGGAGAAAAGGGATTCGCCCTTTCCGCCATAGCCAGTGTTCTCCGAATAGGTTAAGCTGTCTATTTTACCGTCCACATCGACCTCGCCCTTATCTAACATCAGGCGGCTTACATGCAGATCGCTTCCTTTTATCATGAGCATCCCCTGTTCCGTTTCCAGGAGCACCTCCGCAACGTCAAAGGACAGCACATCACACACGCCCGTGATATTGCAGATTCCTCTGTCCGTCAGAACCATCTTATGCTGTCTTACTCTGGTTGTATTCAAATCTTCCATAGCTGAGGCCTCCTAACGTATGTAACTGTCCGGCTTCTTCACAGTACCTGCCAGAATCCATCCCCAACCACACCCGGCAATGGATTCCGGCATTCCTGAGTCACTTTTTTACAGCCGGCGCAAAACACCGGCCTGCGCAGTTCAATATATTGCCCTGCCAGACAGTAACCATATTTCTTATAGAATATATGTCAGAAGGTCCGCATTTATGACTCCGGCTTACCTGAAACCATCCTCCAGCGCCCGGATTTTTCCATTCAGCTTCTCCCTCAGCTCCACCAGCCAATCCGGTTCCTCCGCCGTCCGCGAGCTGACGCAGCGGATAAGCCGTGCATAACTGCGAAGATTCACAAACCGGCGCATCAACGCAAGCATCGACTCCGTCTCCTGCGTATAGGCATACTCTTCGGCATATCCCTCCAGAAAGGTTTTCTTTATCTCCGGCAGCCGCTCCTTTTCTCCTTCCAGCTCATCCTCCAGACTGTCCCATACCTGTGCAAGATCCAGCGCATACCAGCAATAAATCCCGTCATCAAAATCAATAACCCGGCAAACCCTTTCCGACGCATCCCAGAACACATTATCCGGTTCAAAATCATAATGCACAAGCCCATAGTTATCCGCCGTCTTCGGAAGGCCATCCAGCGCCTTCCTCACCTTTTCAAGCTCCTGCCGCGCCCCTTTGGATCCTCCGTACTCCTCCAGGACTTCCCGTATCCATTCCAGGATATCCGCATACGACCGCTTCCGCACCGTGGGTACATACGCCGCAGACAATGCATGCAGCCGCCCAAGCGCCCTTCCATACGCGTACACCGCCTCCCGGGGATACCCGGAATCCACCATCTGCACACCATCTACCCCTTCAAAAACCGATGCATAAAAACATCCATAAACCGTTTCCAGCCGCAGCAGCTCCTCACCCGGCACCGACGCGACCGCCTTCAAAGCAGGATACCCCTGCCCAAACCAATTTCCACAATAAAAAAACGGCACTCCCGAAAAACAGAAGCACCGTAATTTACCGCCCGAAAAAACAACAGGATGAATGCCGTCAGAATTGTCCTGCAAAATGAGCCGTATGCCTTCGTTTTCCGTAATTCAAAAATATCCGATTCCTCATAATAACGACTCACCTGCCTTTCCTGACCCCATCATAACCCCGGGCCCCTAAAAAGTAAAGCCCGTTCTCAATTTATCCCAACACCAATTTCCCTACAGATACTTAAACAGCTCCTTCGCCTCTTCCTTCCGTACAGTCTCCTGCACATCCAGCACTTCCACCTTCACATCCTTATTCCCGAACTGAATCGTAATCACATCCCCCTCCTTCACATTAGAAGAAGCCTTGGCCGGCTTATCATTAATCAAAACCCGCCCCGCATCACAAGCCTCATTCGCCACCGTCCGCCTCTTAATCAACCGCGACACCTTCAAATACTTATCCAACCTCATACTCATTCATCCTCTCTTCCTCAACAAATAACACCGCACTAACCCTTCCTTCCCTCACAATCCCCCCATCCCGCCCCATCTCCTGCGCTTATGGGTTTTTGCCCTCCCCCTCACATTCTTCAACCAAATTCCCCGCCACCGTCCTTCATCCCCGCATTACACAACCTACGCAGGAACGGAAGGAGAATCCGGAACCAGGGCG
>NZ_KE992739.1:0-2217 GCF_000466465.2 Clostridium sp. KLE 1755 | reverse complement strand
CCGCCGAATTCCGCCCCTTCCGGCCGCCTGCGTTTTGAGGAAGGGGACACGCCGCCGCAGGCCGGGGCCACCTCGGGCCAGCATGGCCCGAAGTCCTCCAGGAAGTTCCGGCAGGATACGGAGCGGGCCCGCCCCTCCGACCATATGCGGCGGGAGGAAAATGCGGACGGCGGCGGAGGGCAGGAACCCCATGACAAAGAGGCCGGGCCTGACCGGGCCAATAAGAAACGTACTGATGGTGAGAAACGTGCCAATAGGAAGAAACAGGCTGACTGGGAGAAACGTGCTGACGGCAAGGAACGCTCTGACGGCAGGAAACCGGACAAGACGGAGAAGGCACAGGAAAAAGCGGATAAGGCCGGACGGAAACTGGAATCGGCCCGGGAGAAGCTGGCCGCGCAGAAACCGCCCAAACAGCCGGGACTGGCAAAGAAAGCTGTCCGGGGTATGCGGGCGGAGGTATGGTTTTACACCCACAACAAGATACACGAGATTGAGCATGAGAACGTAGGCGTGGAAGGAGCCCATAAATCCGAGCTTGTGGCGGAGGCCGGAACCCGTAAGCTCGTCCGGTTTGCCAGATGCCGCTACCGTGAGCACCCGGCCCGCCGGGTGGCGAAATGGGAACGGAAGGAGCTGGCGGCACGGGCCAATCTGGATTTTCAGAAGATGGCAAAGGATCACCCGGAGCTTGCCAGCAACCCGCTCTCCCGCATGGCACAGAAATGGAAACTGAAACGCCAGTATGCCAGACAGGCAAGACAGGCCGCGAAGCAGGGGGCGCGGGCGGCAAAGAAAACAGCCGCCACAGCCGGAACCATCACGAAACGGGTGGTTCAGGCGGCGGCCCGCCACCCTGTATTTATCCTGATTATCGTGGTGCTGTTCCTGCTGTTTTATATCCTGTCGGCGTTTTCCTCCCTTATCCCCATGCTGGGGAGCGGCCTTGCAAACGCCATATCCGGCACCTCCTACGCCTCTGCTGACAGCGACCTCTTAGGGACGGACGAGGACTATACCGCTCTGGAAAATGACCTGAAACAGAAGATTGCCAATATCGAGCGCACTCACAGCGGCTATGACGAATACCGCTACAACGTGGACGAAATCGGCCACAACCCCTATGAGCTGGCCTCCTACCTGTCGGCCAAATACCACAGCTATACCCGGTCAGGAATACAGGGCGAGCTTGGGGAGGTCTTTGAAGCACAGTACGAGCTGACGCTGACCGAGGAGGTGGAAATCCGCTACCGCACGGAAACCAGCACGGACGCGGACGGCAACGAGACGAGCGAGGAAGTCCCTTATGAATACTATATCCTCCATGTGACCTTAAAAAACCGCACCCTCCCAGCCGTGGTGAATACCCGGCTTACCATGGAGCAGAAGGAGATTTATTCCGTCATGCAGGAATTAAAGGGCAACAAGCCCCACCTGTGGGAAGGCATTTACACGGGAGACGGCACAGGGACGGAACCCGGCTACCAGATACCCGGGGAGGCCCTGTCCGACCCGTCCTTCGCGGCCCTGATTGGGGAGGCGGAGAAATACCTGGGCTACCCCTATGTATGGGGAGGCTCCAGCCCGTCCACCTCCTTTGACTGCTCCGGCTTCGTCTGCTGGGTATTTTCCAACAGCGGCGTCCATAACCTGCCCCGCACCACGGCGCAGGGCATTTACAACCAGTGCGCCCGTGTCTCCCCCGCTGACGCAAAGCCCGGGGATATCATCTTTTTTACTGGCACCTATGACAGCGGCGTGCCAGTCTCCCATGTAGGCATTTATGTAGGCAACAATATGATGATCCACTGTGGGAACCCAATCCAATATGCCAGTATCAGCACGTCCTACTGGACGCAGCATTTCTATGCATTTGGCCGCTTATCAGGAAATTGACCGTCACGAACAGAAAGGAGATTCGCATGAACAGACTTGAAAAAATCGAGAAAGATTTGGAGAAAGCCCGGGAGAAGGCCGCCGAGTGCCAGACCAAAGTCCGGGAACTGGAAAAGCAGAAACAGGAGGAAGAGAACAGCCAGATCGTGCAGGCAGTGCGCTCCATGAAGCTGACCCCCGCCGAGCTCCTGGCCTTTTTAAATAACCCGAAGGACCCCCCTGCCGCTTCGGGCCAGACTGGCCCGAAGTCCGCTGACGGAAAAGAAAAGGAGGACGAAGCCCATGAAGAAGCCTAACCTTCACCGACTGGCGGCGCTGGCC
>NZ_KE992738.1:286293-288403 GCF_000466465.2 Clostridium sp. KLE 1755 | reverse complement strand
TCACCCACTCCCCCGAAGAAGCCACCCTCCTCGCCACCCAAACCCTATCTCTCGCTTAAATCTGGAAAAAAGACGATGTTTTCTTATCGCTTCCGAAACGGGCGATAGCCGCCAAAACAGCAATGTCCGACGAGCCTGCGAGGAGTTCTGCTGTTTTAAGGCTGCCCTTCGCCCGTGCAGGAAACGATTAGAAAACACCGTCTTTTTTCCACTGCAAGCTGAAAAACCATACAGCCTCCGCCCGCCCCAACAAAAACATCCCCGTCTTCCACTCCCTTTCCTCCCTGCTCTCACGCCTTTCCCACCCCTTAAATTTTAAAAAATCATTTCCCAATAATTGTCATAATAATTAAATGAATTCCGCAAATAATAACATCAAGATAAGCGACGGAAACAAACGGAACGCCGACACGCAAGTTCAGACATCCCCCTGGATAAGCGAGCGGCACAACGGATGGAGCCGCTTGCTTATCTAAATAAAACAAAGAAAAAGAAACAAGAATTACGGAGGTGAATTCAAATGGCAAGTTCAAACAGATCTAATAGAGTAGAGGTCCCTGAAGCAAAGGCAGCAATGGATCGTTTTAAAACAGAGGTAGCTTCTGAATTAGGCGTTAACCTGAAAGAGGGCTACAACGGAGACCTTACTTCCAAAGAAGCTGGTTCTATCGGCGGAGAAATGGTTCGTAGAATGATCAGAAAACAGGAAGAGCAGATGAAATAACTCTCTCTGAATGCAGATATCCCGGCTTGCTTAATGCAAGCCGGGATTTTTGTTTTCCGGAATATAAAGCTGTCGTAAGACGCGCCATTCTTTCAGCCCTTACCGATTTTTCAGTTTCCCGCAGGCACCATAATCTGGATTTTTTCCTGGGAGTCCGTCTTTTTTTTCTTTTTCAGTTCATCCATCAGATACTGAATGACGTCCTTTCTTGTAACAATACCTATAAATACCTTATCATCATCCACCACTGGGACAAAATTCTGATGCATCACCTTATCCAAAAGGCCTTCCATATCCACATTCACATGCACCGGCTTATTATCCCGATTACGTATCATTTCCATGACGGAAATCTCTTCCATCTCATGAAGCTCGGGAAAGCCTTCCTTTTTCAGCTTCCAGAGCACATCTCCTTCCGTAATGGTTCCGATATATCTTCCCTCGGAGGAAAGCAGGGGAACAGCCGCATACCCGTGGTGCTCCATTTTTTCCAGCACCTGTCGGAGACTGTCGTCCTCCTCCACATAAGCCACGTCGCTTTTAGGGGTAAGAAAAAATAAAATATTCATTTGCTGCTAATACTCCCTTTTCCGTAACTGCCGGGTGTCCTTCAGTTACCTATTCTTTCTTATCTTGTGTATACAATCTTCTCTGCAAGCGCATCCGCCGCATTTTTTCCCTGGAACAGCTCCACTATAGCCAGCCCGAAGGGAATTACGCATCCCATTCCCCGGCCAGTAACCACATTCCCGTCCACCTCGGCCGAACCGTGGGTAACCACGGAGCCTTCCAGATGGCACTCAAAATCAGGGAACGAGGTTGCCCTTCTGCCCTTCAGATAGCCTCTGTGACCGAAAATACTGGGTGCCGCACAGACTGCAGCCACATATTTATTCTCTGACGCATAAAATTCATCCAGCTTTTCCATCAGTTCCTGACAGTTCTCCAGGTTCTTAGTCCCCGGCAGCCCGCCCGGGAGCACCAGCATGTCCAGCCCGCCGAAATCAACTTCGGAAAACACCTTGTCCATTTTTACAGTAATACCATGGGAACCCGTGACCTCCCGGCCGCCGGTCACTGAAATCATATCAATTTCAAGTCCGGCCCTTCTGGCCAGATCCACCACAGTTAAAGCCTCAACCTCTTCATAACCCTCCGCAAAAAAAATACCGATTCTGCTCATTATTCACACTCCAATCCCGAACTCAATATGTTCAACTATGTTTTTTACCTATTCTTTGTGTCCTTGTTCATTGTACCAAAAATCCGACCAATATCCAATAAAAAAACTGTGAATATTTCCTTAATTTTGTTTACATTATTTGTGTTCGGACCCACCGTATGCTAAACTGGAGACAGGCGGGCTGTACTGGCCCGCCGCTGACA
>NZ_KE992738.1:266194-286193 GCF_000466465.2 Clostridium sp. KLE 1755 | reverse complement strand
CCCCGCCGCTGACACAGCGCCCGCCCGGTAAGCGGGAGAAAAGAGGTATTTATCATGGAAATAGAACGGAAATTCACCGTACGCAGCATCCCGGGGAATCTCTCACAATATCCGCACCATCTCATTGAGCAGGGTTATTTGAATACGAATCCGGTTGTCCGTGTCCGCCGGGAGGACGACACCTGTTATCTTACCTACAAGGGCAAAGGCCTTATGGCCAGGGAGGAATACAATCTTCCCCTGAATGAAGAAGCCTACCGCCATTTAATCCAAAAGGCGGACGGCAATATCATAGGCAAACGCCGTTATCTCATCCCGCTGGAGCCCTATACGATTGAGCTGGATGTTTTCCTCGAACCCTTCACACCGCTTATTATCGCAGAAGTGGAATTTCCTACGGAAGAAGAGGCCAACGCTTTTATTCCTCCCGACTGGTTTCTTGAAGACGTAACCTGCAATCCTGCCTACCATAATTCCACCCTCAGCTCCATTCCTGAAAACGAACTCAAGGAAGCTCTGAAAAAATACGAAGAAAGGCAGAAAACAACTGTGGAAGAAATATGACAAAACTAAAAAGGATCTTGCTCATAGCCACCGTACTGCTGGCATCCGCAACTGCTGCGGTTATGATTTATTTTTTCTGGTTCACCCCTTCCGGTTATCGTATCTCTGTTTCTATTCATGGTTTTTCAAAGCTTACCGATCATGTCTATGTGGAAAACGGCTGGAACGGAAAGCCTGAGGAGCTGCTTGCCACGCTGGAGGAAGCAAGGCAGAGAGTGACTGAACTGTTCGGTGGAATGGAAAGCGCCCCCACGCTTATCATTTGTGACAATGAGCACAAAATAAAACGCCTTGGCGGCGACCATGATACCATGACTCTGCTGATAAACGGTGTGCATTCCTATACATCCCTCTCCTCCGAATTTCTGACTGCAGACGTTCTCGCCCACGAAATGACCCACGCGGAAACCCACCAGCGGATCTATCAGAACAGCACGGACACCTCATCCATTCCCATATGGTTTGATGAGGGGCTGGCTGTGCAGAACGACTACCGCGAGCCGTACAGCAATGAAGCCTGGCTGAAGCTGACGGACAACGGACAGAATATCCCGTCCCTTTCCGAATACGGTTCCGGAGAAACCTTTTTTTCCGGTAGCACGGAGGACAGAAGGGCCAGATACTGCCTTGCGGGACATGAGGTATCAAAATGGCTGGAAAAGAATGGACGAAGCGGCCTGCTTTCCTTATTAAAGAGGGTTAATCAGGGAGAAAGCTTCAGTGAGCTTTATTTTGCGGTCAGCCCGTAAGGTTGCAGTCTGTTTCTTTTTCAGTGTATTTTTTTCGGTTCTATTGACGAAGCTTATTCCCTGGCAGAAGCTGCACCGCAGCAGAAAGGAGCATCATGCCGGCAACCCTGTATATTTCAGATCTGGACGGAACACTGATGAAAAATGATCAGACCATATCCGCCTTTACTGCCGAAGCCATCAACATGCTGGTGAAGCAGGGACTTCATTTTTCCTACGCCACTGCGCGTTCCATTCTCACCGCTTCAAAAATAACGGAAAATATAACGGCGGGAATCCCTGTTATCGTTTACAACGGCAGCTTCATTCAGGACAGTAAAACTCGTGAAATATTGTATTCCCGTTTTTTTGACAAAACTTCGGCAGAGCTGATTCTCAGGCAGCTTCTCTCCTCCGGCGTTTATCCGATAGTATATTCCCATACCGGCGGCTGTGAAAGATTCTCCTACTGCAGGGACAGACAGAACAGCGGGATTTCCGCTTTTCTGTCAGAAAGAAGGAATGATGTAAGGAACACTCCGGTTGCCGGTGCCGCACAGCTTCCCACCGATGACTGCTTTTATTTTACCTGCATCGACAGCGAGGAGAAGCTATATCCATTATATCGACAATTTAAAGAAGAATTTTACTGCGTTTATCAAAAAGATATTTACAGCGGTGAACAATGGCTGGAAATCATGCCTGCCAAAACCTCAAAGGCCAATGCCATACTGCATCTTGCCCGGCTTCTGGGCTGCCGCCGCATTGTCTGTTTCGGCGATGGAATAAACGATATCCCCATGTTCCGCATTGCCGATGAATGCTACGCTGTTGCCAACGCAGCTCCCGAACTGAAAGAGATTGCAACGGACATAATCCCCTGTAACAATGAGGATGGAGTGGCCAAATGGTTGCTTGCCCACTGCCTTAATCAAAGATAGTACATTTATATTTTTCCTATCTATTAGTATATTTATATTTTAACAGATACCGTAAATGATGTTAACTATAAGGAGCCCCATGATTTTTATTGAAACAGACAGATTAATCCTGCGAAACTACCAGTCTGAGGATTTCAGCGATTATTATGAATACATGTGCCTGCCCTATACAGCGCAGGAGGAGGATTTCGAACCGTTCACTCTCCAGCAGTGCCGCGAAGCGGTAAATGAACGTCTGACCGATGATTCTTTTATTGCAGCAGAGCTTAAGGAGAACCACAAAATGATTGGGGATCTCTGCTTCCGCTGTCAGGAATATGAAACTTTTGAGATCGCCTATGATTTTAACGTGGCCTATGAAAACAAAGGCTTTGCCTCAGAAGCCGGCAAAGCCCTTGTTGATTACCTTTTTTCTGTTTTGAATGCCCGCCGCATAACGGCCTGCTGCAATGATACCAATCTGAAATCCGCCCGGCTTCTGGAACGCTTGGGCTTCCGTCTGGAAGGACATTTTTTGGAGGATGCGTCCTTCAAAAAGGATGCGGCAGGCAGGCCGGTTTATATCAGCAGCTTTTACTATGCCCTTCTCAGACGCGAGTGGTTGTGAAAATCTCCTTTACCGTGTCAAAGGCAATCTTGGGTCTGCGGTATTCATCCACGACTCCCTTGTTGTTATGGCATCTGGCACGGGAGGCAAACCACTGTCCTTCCTCCGTTACGCGGCAGTCGGCAAACTGCCATATAAAGACGCCGGTGATATCGTCATCATTCATGTAAACTTCAAGATTTTCCCGGATAATATCCGCCTGCCGCTCCTCACTCCATTTACATCTTGAACGGTCACGGTACCCATAGATGGCCCCTGCGCCGAGCTCGCTCACAATGATGGGCTTGCCTGCGCCGCCCGCCGCTTTAATCCAGTCAGTTTCCTGACGGTTGCGTTCCTCCACCGAACAGTCCTGATACCAGCCGGAATACATGTTAAAGGATACAATGTCAGGAAGATCCAGACTGATATCCGTAAAATGGCGGCAGGTAGCCGAGGTAGTTGGCCGGGAGGCGTCCATGCTCTTTATCTGCGCATACTGCCTGGCATATTTTTCCCTCCCCTCTTCTGTTTCGCTTGCACATTCATTTAAAATTCCCCAGATAATAATAGAAGGATGGTTGTAATGATTTTCAATCATTTCCCGGATACAGTCTTCACACTGCCTGTCAAAATTGGGGTTCTGCATGCTTTCAAGCCCCAATCCACGGGCATGATTTTCCTCCCAGACCAGGATTCCCCGTTCATCACACAGATCCAGGAATCTTTCATCGTTGGGATAATGGCAGGTTCTCAGTGCATTCGCTCCCACCTCCTGCATCATATCCATATCCTGCGCCATAAGCTGAAGCGGGATTGCACAGCCCACGGAAGCATAATCCTCATGGCGGTTAAAGCCCTTCAAATACACAGCCTCACCGTTTACCATGATTTTGGAACCGTCCAGGGTTACTGTCCTGAAGCCCACCCGTTCAATCAAATCATCCACCGGCTCTCCGTTCACCGATAACACTGCCTGAAGGAAGTAGAGAGCGGGCTGTGCATTGGACCATGCCTGCACTTCGTCAAATTCCATAGCAAAAACCAGACGTTCTTCACAGCCGCCGCCCACTGTCACCGTCTCTTCCATACAGCATCCGGCCAGCTTAACCTCCACGCTGATCTCCATTTCCCGCCCGCTCACATTACATACGAATACTTCTGTTTCAGCGCTCCAGCGGCCGCATGTAAGCTGCGGCGTAAAACGGATATTTTTTATGTAGGTATCCGGAATATACTCCACTGCGGCAGGCCGGGTAATTCCGCCGTATGTGTAATAATCGTTGGGTATATGAAGCGCCGAATGCTCACCGAAGGTATTGTCCACAGCGACCCTCAGCTCATGCTCTCCCATTTCCACATCTGCAATCACTGCCGAAAAAGGAGTGAAGGCGTTGTAATGGCTGACAATCGCCTTCCCATCAAAAGAAACGTCAGCCGTATGGCTTACCCCCTTAAATTCCAGCCTCAGGTTTCCCGCATTTTTAACATAAATCTTCTTCCGGTACTCACCCCGGCCCCTGTGCGCCAGGAAATCAGGATGCTGTTCCCAGCAGCCCGGCACGGGAAGCTGATATTCACCCTCAAATCCTTCCATCCTGAAATTCCACATTCCATCAAGCTCCTGCACCTGCCTGATATGATGCTGTTCAAATAATCTGAGCATTTTTATATCCTCCTTGTTTTGCGAAGCAAAATGCGAGCCCCTCTGGCGAGCAGCGGATTTTCCCGCCTATCACATTCCTGTCCGCGATGGTATATTTTCAAATGTGAAAAGCGCTTTTGCACCTTCCCTCTGCGCTTACCTGCTTCAATTCCATGGATTCCACATTGCTGCAGATAAATGCTTCATCCGCTTTTAATTTTATGTTTTCCAGACTGATATTTTTCAGCTTATGTTCGGGCAGGCCCTTAATTTCAATTCCGACAGCAGCGCCGCCGCCCCTTACATTACTGATACGGATCCCGTCAAAGTCCGATGGTTCCTGAGACTTTGGCATAACCGTGCTGTATTCATAAAACATATTGATCTGGATCGCCTGATCTGAAACATCATTGATTTCCATGTTTTCAATCCTTACGTCATGGACATAGCCGCCCCTGCCCCGCATGGATTTCAAACGGATTCCCTGCATGGTGCCGCTGATTTGGCAGTCATGCATGTAAATATTCCTGACACCGCCCGATATGGCGCTGCCAATCACCACACCGCCGTGTCCGCCTGTCATATGGCAGCCGCGTATTTCTATGTTTTCACAGGGCCGGTTTACCCGCCAACCATCCTCATTCAATCCCGAATTGATTGCGATGCAGTCGTCCCCTGTAGAAAAGGTACATTTTTCCACCAGCACATTCCTGCAGGAATCCGGATTTAATCCGTCCGTATTAGGTCCTTCTGTAAAGACACTCACGCCGCTGATCGTCACGTTTTCACAGTATACCGGATGCAGCGTCCATTGGGGTCCGTCCTTTACCGTAAAATCCTCCAGCAGCACATCGCGGCAGTTTATGAACTGAATAAAAGACGGACGCAGCGCATCCTCTTCGGTACCGTAACGCCTTTTCTCCGGCTCCCTCCCATTCCATTCCGCATAGGCCAGATCCTCCGCCGCCCTCTACTGCAGCTTCTTCCAATGCCACCAGGCAGCGCCGTTTCCTTCAAGCACGCCTTTCCCCGTAACTGCAATATCAGTACAATCCTTCGCATAAATAAGCGGAGAATAATTATAGCATTCCGTCCCTTCCCGCAGATATATTCCCATTATAAGTGCTGTGCAGCGAAAAAAACATACAGATATTGCGGATATAAAAAAAGGAACAGCAGATATTGCTAAACAACCACGCTTATCTTTCAGCGCATTGATTCCTTCCTTTTTCTGAACTGTGTGGGAGCCATGCCATATGCCTTTTTAAAAACACGGGTCAGATTCAGCGATGAGGAAAAGCCTGTTTCACGCGCAATTTCCTCCATGCTGTATCCGGTATCCATCAACAGACTGTGGGCCTTTGACAGCCGTACATTATTCAGATATTCCAGCACGGTAGCCCCGGTAATCTCCTTAAAGGTATGGCACAGATGATATTTGTTCACATTGCACGCCCCGGCTATCTCCTCCAGCCCCGGATTCTCCCTGTAATGCTGATTTATGTAGGTAAGCGCCGTCCTGATCTGCGCCGGAATCTGCCTTCCTCCCACAGTCTGCTCCCCCTGTGTACATTCCACCACATACATAACCAGCTGGATCAGGGCCGTATGCTGAAGCTTCTCCGACAGGAAACCGCTTTTTTCAAAATAACCGTTTACTCTTTTGAAAAAATCAAGCATAAGCTCCGTCTGTTCCTCATTCAGATGTACGACACAGGGTACCAGCTTCTCCCGGAGCAGCCGTAGCTCCTCCCGGCTTAAAAGGGCGGACAGCGCCGTCTCACTGAAGTTCAGTACAAACCGCTCATAATATTCAGCATCCCGGCTCTGTGCATAATGGATGTCAAATGGCCTGAGAACAGCCATGTCCCCCCGTTCCAGGGTGAAGCATATGTTATCATAAAACAGATAACGCTTTCCTCCCAGCATCAGAAAAATTTCATAGCCGTCATGATAATGCTGCACCGGCATATCATGCTTTTCCATATTCCTTAAATACTGGATATAAATATCATCATGGGGCGAAAATGCTTTTCGTTTCATAGCGCCTCCCTGCCTTCCACCGCAGTCCGATTACGCGGAATGTTTTCTAATCATAGGATGTATTTTCCACGGATATAAAGAAGCGGCACGGCATAGCCAAATGCTATTCCGTGCCGCCTGAAATACTCATAATTTAAAAGGATATCTTTTCAATACCCTCACAGTTATATTTCAAACTACTAAAGCCCGCTTCCTGCTTCGTCAGGCAATCAGCCGCTGATCTGCAGAAGCTTTGACTTCAGCTCGTTTTCCATACGGGCCATTTCCGCTTCCGCTTCCTGACGCTTCTGTCTGCCTTCCTGCTGGATGCGCATTACATCGTCCAGTGTGGAAATCAGGGATTCGTTGGTAATCTTCAGGGTTTCCATATCCACAATACCGCGTTCGGATTCCTTGGCAGTCTCAATTGTCGCCGTTTTCAGTGTGGCGGCATTCTTGCGGAGCAGTTCATTCGTCATATCGGTCACCTGACGCTGTGCCGCAGCGGCCTGTGTGGAATGCTCCACGCCAAGGGCCAGAACCATCTGGCTTTTCCACAGAGGAATGGTATTCACTAAAGTGGACTGTATTTTTTCCACCATAAGAGTGTCGTTATTCTGAACAAGACGGATCTGCGGCGCCGTCTGGATGGAAATCATGCGGGTCAGCTCCAGATCATGAAGCTTCTTCTCAAAACGGTTGCACATGGAATCCAGATCCCTGGCTTCCTGCGCATCCTCAGGCAGGCCTGACTGCTGCGCCCTGGCGGTAATCCTTGCCAGATCACCCTCGCGTACTTCCTTCAGCTTCTTCTTGCCGGCCAGAATGTACATGGAAAGCTCTTTAAAATAGGTCTTATTCAGTTCATACATCTTATCCAGGGTAGCCGCATCCTTCATCAGCTGCACCTGATGGCCCTCCAATACCTGGCAGATCTTATTGATATTGGTTTCCGCCTTCGCATATTTCGCCTTCATCGCTGTGATTTTGTTCGCGGATTTCTTAAAAAGCCCGAATACGCCTCTTTCCTCTTCCGCATCAAAGCTTTTCAGTTCTGAAACAACGCTTCCGAGAAGCTCTCCGACCTCGCCCAGATCCTGTGTTTTAACATTATCCAGGGCTTTTTCGGAAAAATCGGCCATTTTCTTCTGGGCGCCGGCGCCGTACTGTAATATCAGGTTGGAGTTCTTCAGATCTATCTGTTTTGCAAAATCGTCCACCATCTGTTTTTCTTCCACGGTGAGCATACTGTCGTCCCAGCCAGCCTCCTCCGGCTTCAGCGCAGTTTCCTGCTGCAGCACAGGCGCCGCCTTGTCCTGAAAAGGATCCAGCGTCAATGTTGGCGTTGCAGTAAAATCCTTGAATTCTTCACTCATTTTGTTATGCTCCTTTTGTCTTTGATCAGTCTTAGCTTCCTGCTTTCATACCCGGTTCGGTCAGCCCTTCCTGTGCCAGCATCGTCTGCAGTACGGAAATATCCGTGGCAACATCCCATGCCGTATCCTCGAACAGGCTGTCCAGCAGATTCTCAAATGCCAGATTCAGCGTATCCAGCGTTTTCTCAATCTCCGTTTTGCCGTTTTTAATGTTTTCTCCCTGAACAGGCTGCCTGTCCAGTTCCTCATAAGCGTCCAGAAGCTTAACAGTAGTGGGAAGATAATACTCCATAAACTTATGGAGATCCGGAGCAAATTCCGGATGTTCCTTCACCCTCTGGAAAATTTTCTCGACTATCACCTGCATATGGGAAATTTTCCCGGAAATTTCCTCGCCCGGTATGGCATCGTTGCTTTTCTTAATCTGGGCGATATAATTATTTCCGGTCTCTATCATTTCCTTCACTTCATCGGAAAGGCCTCCGGTCTGTCTTTCCATCTCTATTGCCTTTTCTTTTTCCTGCTTCTGCTTGTCCTCAAGCTGCCTCTGCGTCTCCTCATACTGCTTATAGGTTTCATGGCTGACAATCAGACAGGTCTCCAGCCGATCCATGTGTCCCTGCTTAAACCAGCCGATTTTAATCAGCTTCTGCAGATCATTGCGGACAAACTTCTCATTTTTCCCTATATGCTCCGCCAGCTCCTTAACGCTGCAGTAGGTGCGGCCCTTCAGACCGTCCACATATTTACGGAACCGCTTCACCCTGCCGAGCATGGAGGTTCCCTTCCAGGCCATAATACTGGAACCGCCCAGAACCAGGGCAAGAATAGAAATGGCTATCGTCATGCCGGGCAGCCAGGTGCTGGCAATGCCCACAAGCGCAATTATCAGTATCCCCAACGCAGAACATCCGGCCACAGTAAAGCCCACCGCCGACAGCGCGGTGCCTCCGGCCTGCGCCCCGAAGGTCTTGGCAAACAGCGGATGCTGCATCAGGCTGTTCTTCGCTGAATTAAATGCATTCTGCACGCTGGTATTCTGGACTCTCTGCGCCGGACGTCCATACTGCCACTGTCCGGAAGCCGGGGTCCCATACGGAATACCGTTCTGGCGTCCCCAGGGTGCTCCCTGTCCCGGGGCGCCCTGTGCGGGATTTCCCTGCTGCCAGCCGCCGGCCCCGTTCTGATAAGGCCCTCCCGGATTAGACCCGTCCGGTCCTGCCTGCGGTCCTGCCGGCCCATTGCTGTAAGGAGGGCCCCACTGTCCGTTATTGTTCTGATAAGGCCCCTGATTTTCACCATAACCTATATTTTTCTTAATATTCCTGCTGATTGTGTCAAGCCCGTCCGTTACCGTGCGGCATATATTCTCATTCAGCCTTCTGAAGTCCTGCGACTTGACTGCATCATCCACCATGTCCCTGATATTATTCCCCAGGTCCGTCCAATCTTTATCACTCATTTTATTCTCCCTGTCTCTATCAGTACCCCTCACGATAAACGTATGGATAAATTATATATGATATACCCCAAAAAATCAACGAAACCATATCTTAAATTCCTAATGTTTTTCTTAAGATAGGAGGGAGGTTGTGAACCATAGCCGGATGGGGCTGGTTTTGGGGCGGAGGACTTGGTTATTATAGTGTTGGATTAAAAGGGGGATGATTTCTGTTATTCCAGGAAGACGGAAGTCTCTCTCTTTTTAAGTGGGTTGGTGTGATGAGCGTAAGTAGTGGGATTGGATTTCGGTGAAGAAGTTTTTCGGGACGCGGTCCGTCCCGAAAAAACTCTTCACTTATGTCAGAACTGGCGGCGGCGGGCCTGTAGGCCGGCTTTGCCGAAGAAGCCTAGGTAAGATGGTTCTTCGCATAGCCTGTCGGGCGGGAGTTCTTCTTTTTTTACTTTGTCGCTGTCAAAAATATCGCATAGTTCCATCATATCCTGTACCACTTCTTTTCCCAGGGGATTATAGGGGGAAGGGTTATATGGCGTTCCGAAGGGGTAGCCGCCTTCCTGCTCCAGGTGTCCTCCCAGGAGGACGTAATCGTCCATTTCCTCCAGGCGTTCATAGAAGCGCTGCAGATTCTTTCTGTATTCCGAAAGCGGGATGCAGGGTTCCAGCTGGAGGAGTACCATCTGGCCGGAACCGATGGCGTCTCCGGTAAAAATCACCTTGTGGGTGTGGTCGATGAATACCACGCTGCCCGGCGTATGGCCCGCAAGCTCCATTACTTCAATGCCGCAGCCGCCCAGATCGATCATTGTGCCGTCTGGGATGTCCAGGACAGCATCGTAGTTGATGTCTCTTCCGGCGAGCATGGTCTTTTTCATGATTTCCAGTACGTCTTTTTCTTTGGAGGACAGGTAGACCGTCTCAAATTCATCCGCATGGTACATGTGGTCGCCATGGCAGTGGGTCAGGGCAAGCTCCAGCGGCAGATGGGTGATTTTCCTGATCCAGGGGGTTATTGCTTCCGGGCCGAAGCCTGTGTCGATGACCAGGGCCGCCCTGCTTCCTTCCACCACATAGAAGGAGCTTCCCGTATAATCCTGCAGCTTAAAGACGCCGGGGCGGACCATGTCAATCCGGTAGCCCTCCCGTTTGCTTCTGAAAAACATCCAGTCCAGAACCTCCTTCTGTTCCAGCAGCTCTTCTCCTGTCATTTCCGGCTTCTGGGCATAAAGCACTCTTTCGTTTCCTGCCGCCCTGAGGCTCCTTGCCAGGGTCAGGCATCCGTGGAGCAGCTTGCCCTGTTCAGACCATACCTGTCCGCCTGCCGGACAGTAGCTGTCATTTTCCCTGCCTGAAATCCAGGCAGGAACATAGGATGCCCTTCTGACCTTCCAGGTCTGGCCCGCGCCTCCTGAAACAGCCACGGCGGCAAACAGATCCGGATAGGCTCCCATCATCTCCCAGAGCATGTTGGCCGCACGGCCTGCCCCGGCGCAATAAATCCTCGTTTCGTCAATGGGATAGGTCTTCACAAGCTCCCTCATCCGTTCGGCAATGTCCATATGCTCCGTACCCTGGTTCACCGTTACCTGCCAGAAAAAGCAGGGATATTTCTCCTGGTTCCAATCCACGCCTTTTCCGTCCTCTTCCAAATACAGAAGCAGCGGATAACCTTCCCCTGATGTTTCATGGCTCCAGCCTTCCGGTTTTTCCAAGTGATTCATTTTCTGTTTTTCCATCCCCATACCTCCCTCTTATTTTGTAATCTAATATGACTGTTCGGTACTATTGCTGTATTCTTATTCTGTCTCTGCCCTCCTCTTTAAGCAGAAAAAACCGCCGGCGGCGGTTTTTTCCTGTCTTGTATTATAATACTGCCGTAAGCAGCCCGAGGGCCGGGAAGGGCAGTATTCCTGCTTTTTTAGTTTACCGGCAGCTGTTTATCTTCCGTACAGTCTGGTCAGCGTGCGGATTTGTTCCGCAAGCTGGGCACTGCACTGGCCTTTTTTCAGACGCCACTTCCAGTTTTCCCCAAGGGTGGAGGGGGTGTTGATTCTGGCCTCAGCTCCCAGTCCCAGCCAGTCCTGCACCGGGATAACGGCTGTATCGGAAACACTGGAAAGCGCCGCTCTCACCATGGCTTCCGGCACATCCTTACTTCTTTTCACATGAAGGTACTGCTTGGCAAAGGCCCTGTCGGCCCTTCCGATTTCCTCCACCCAGGCCGTTGTGGTCTGGTTATCGTGAGTCCCCGTATATACCACGCTGTTCCTGGTATAATTATGGGGAAGGTAATCACTTTCTTCTCTCGGGTCAAAGGCAAACTGCAGCACCTTCATGCCCGGGTAGCCTGTCTTTTTTACCATTTTCAGGACCGCAGGGGTCAGATAGCCCAGATCCTCCGCAATCACCTCTTTTTTGCCCAGCTTCTCCTTCAGGGTCTTAAAGAAGTCATAATCGGGTCCCTTTTCCCAATGGCCGAACTCTGCGGTGAGATCTCCGTAAGGAATTGAATAATAAGATTCGAAGCCGCGGAAATGGTCGATGCGCAGAATATCATACAGCTTATAGCAGTAGGCAATGCGCTTCATCCACCACTCATAGCCCGTTTCTTTATGGTATTCCCAGCGGTATAAGGGATTGCCCCAAAGCTGTCCGGTCTCCGAAAAAGCATCCGGCGGGCAGCCTGCCACCGCCAGGGGTGTGCAGTCCTCATCTAACTGGAACAGCTCCGGATTTGCCCAGGTATCCGCTCCGTCAAGGGCCACATAAATGGGGATATCCCCAACGATCTGTATTCCTTTTTTGTTGGCATAGTCCTTCAGTGCAAACCACTGCTTTGCAAAAAGGAACTGCTGGAACTTGTAAAATGCAATTTCTTCGGAAAGCCTGCCGCGGTATTCCTCCATGGCTTCCTTCCTGCGAAGCTTGATATCCTCGTCCCAGGTGAGGAAGCTTGCGCCGCCCAGGGAATCCTTGATGGCCATGTAAAGCGCATAGTCCTCCAGCCAGAATTCATTTTCCTTTACGAATGCCTGATAGTCCGCATTCTCTTCGATTCCGCTTCTGTCAAAGGCTTTCTTCAGCAGTTTGAAGCGGGAATGATACATCTTTTCATAATCGATATAACATTCATCCTCTCCAAAATCCATTCTATCACATTCCGAACGGGTAATCCAGCCTTCTTTCACCAGGCTTTCCAAATCAATGAAATAAGGATTGCCGGCAAAGGTGGAAAAAGACTGGTACGGGGAGTCCCCGTAGCCAGTCGGTCCCAGCGGGAGTATCTGCCACAGCTTCTGCCCCGCCTGTTCCAGAAAATCAACAAACTCATAAGCCTCTTTTGAAAATGCACCGATTCCGTATTCCGAAGGAAGGCTGGAAACAGGCATTAAAATACCACTTCTTCTCATATCTCTACCTCCTGCATATCGCCGGCCCGCCTGCGATACCGCATCAAACTACCCCTTCTCAGTTAAGCTTCCAGATATCCCTGTTGTATTCCCTGATGGTTCTGTCGGATGAGAAAAAGCCTGCTTTTGCGATATTCACCAGCATCATCTTTTTCCACTTCTCCCTGTCCCTGTAATCCTCGAGCATCTTATCCTTCACTGCGATATAATCCTCCAGATCAAGCAGGGTCATGAACCAGTCTTTATTCAGAAGCTCCTTGTAAAGGCGCTCCAGATTCTCCTTATGGCCGGACTTCATCGCCTGCTTTCCGATGATGAAATCCACCGCCTCTTTGATAACAGGGCTCTTCTCATAATAATCCTTTGACACATAATCCGCTTTTTCGTAATGGTCGATCACGGTTTCGGAATCCCTGCCGAAAATATAGATATTATCATCACCCACCAGATCATGGATTTCCACATTGGCTCCGTCCGCGGTTCCCAGTGTCACGGCTCCGTTTAACATAAATTTCATGTTGCCTGTTCCTGAAGCTTCCTTGGATGCCAGGGAAATCTGTTCGGAAATGTCGCAGGCGGGAATCAGCTTCTCCGCATAGCTTACATTGTAATTTTCCACCATTACGATCTTCATATATTTGCTGGCCTCCGGATCGTTATTTACAATATCCTGAAGCACCAGGAGAAGATGAATGATATCCTGGGCAATGATGTAAGCAGGCGCCGCTTTGGCTCCGAAAATATAAGTTACCGGTGTGGAAGGCTTTTTGCCTTTTTTAATTTCCAGATATTTATGGATAATATAAAGCGCATTCATCTGCTGGCGTTTGTATTCATGAAGCCTCTTGGCCTGAATGTCAAAGACGGAACCAGGATCGATGTCCACGCCTTCCTTTTCTTTAATAAAAGCAGCCAGCGCCTGCTTTTTCTCCTTTTTAATGGCTTCCATGCGGTTCAGGAAATCCGCATCGCTGGCATATTCCAGAAGCTTCTCCAGCTCATCCGCATCCTTCTTGAAGCCGCTGCCGATTGTTTCCTCTATAAGGGCAGCCAGTTCCCTGTTGCAGGAAAGCAGCCATCTGCGGAAGGTGATGCCGTTTGTCTTGTTATTGAACTTCTCAGGATAAATCTCATAAAAATGATGCAGCTCGGTATCTTCCAGGATCTGCGTATGAATCGCCGCAACGCCATTCACAGAGAAGCCATAGTGGATATCCATATGAGCCATATGGACTCTCTTATCCTTATCAATGATCTGTACCTTGGGATCCTTATATTTTGCCTTCACCCGCTTATCCAGCTCGTCAATGATGGGGATGAGCTGGGGAACCACCTTCTGCAGGTAAGCATAGGGCCATTTTTCCAACGCTTCCGCAAGGATGGTATGGTTGGTGTAAGCGCAGGTTTTGCTCACCACCTCAATGGCTTCGTCCATGGTGAACGCCTTATCCTCCACCAGGATACGGATCAGCTCCGGTATGATCATGGAAGGATGGGTGTCGTTGATCTGGATGACCGCATGCTCGTTTAGCTTGCGCAGGTCATAATGCTTCTCCCTCATTTCCTTTAAAATCAGCTGGGCAGCATTGCTTACCATGAAATACTGCTGATAAATACGAAGCAAGTTACCGGCCTCGTCGGAATCATCCGGATATAAAAACAGTGTCAGGTTTTTCTCCACATCCTCCTTGTCAAACTGGATGCCCTTCTTTACCAGATCCTCGTCTACGGTTTCCAAATCAAACAGACGAAGCTTGTTTACGCCGCTGTCATAGCCGATCACATCGATATCGTAAAGTCTGGAGGTCACCTTCTGTTTTCCGAAATAAACGTCAAAGCTGGTGTCCGTTTTGGTCAGCCAGGACTGTTTTTCCAGCCATTCATCCTTTTCCGCTGTCTGCAGCCTATCCCTGAAAACCTGCTTAAACAGGCCGAAATGATAGTTCAGCCCAATTCCTTCTCCGGGAAGCCCCAGCGTTGCTATGGAATCTAAGAAGCAGGCCGCCAGCCTTCCAAGGCCGCCGTTTCCCAGGGAGGGTTCCGGCTCAGCTTCTTCAATCCTGGACAGCTCCCTGCCCTTTTCCTTCAGAATATTCTCAACCTTCTCATAAACTCCCAGGTTGATCAGGTTGTTGGAGAGCAGCTTCCCAATCAGGAATTCCGCGGAGATATAATAAACCTTCTTCTTTCCGTCCGTGGGAATCGTTGCATGCATCATCCCCTTTGTCAGGTTCAGAAGCACATAATACAGCTCCTTATCCGTTGTCTCTTCAATCGTCTTTCCATACATTTCCTTTGCCAGGGCGCTCATTTCCTGCTCCAGCCGTTCTTCCAGAATCTCTCTCTGAATCGTTTCCATTAATGCCACTTGTTTTTCCTCCTGTCCTGTCCGGTTCTTTGCCCGGGTTATGATTGGAACCCATGTTATCAACATATAATATCCAAATACTGCATTCTTACTATTGAAAAGTCAAGCACAACAGCCCTGCCTTCTCCGCCCTCCAGAAGCCTGCCCATTTCCTCCATTGCTTCAGAGGATACCCGGTAAAAATCCTGCTTTACCGTATTCATCTGCTTTCCTGCATATCCCATAAGAGTGATGCCGTCAAAGCCGCACACCGGCCTAAAAATATCCATTTCCTGCAGCGCCCGCATGGCTCCGATTGCCATCAGATCCGAGGCGCACACGATGATATCCCGGTTCCTGGCGTACTGAAAGGTCAGCTGCCTTGCCTTTTTCTCACTGAAATCGCCTTGCCTGACAAACAGGGAAAGCCCTTCCTGCGCAGCCAGCCGCTTCATGCCTTCCAGCCGCTGCGTTGTGACGAATCCGTTTTTCTTTCCCGCGATATAGAGAATCCGGTTTCCCTGGTTCTCATGCAGCGTTTTCCTCGCCACATCGTACTGGGCCTTTTCATGATCAATCGCAACCGACGATGTGCTCTGATTAACAAAGGGCGCATCCACTGCCACAATCTTGAACTGCTGCCCTTCTATCAGTTTATGCAGAACCTTATCCTCTCTGCTCATTCCGTAGATAATAATTCCTTCAATGGCCTGCGCTCTGAGATAATTCTCGATCTCCGCCACACTCCGGTCCTTTATCATGGAAAAAAATACGGTGATGACATCCAGCCCTTTTTCCTGGGCCTTGTTAATGGCTCCGGAAAGGTACTGCATATCAATTTCATCGATTGCCTGGGTCTGCGTGTTCAGATTGACAAGCAGCGCCACTCGTCCGGCCTGTTTGGAAGACAACGCGGAGGCAATGGTATTGGGCGTAAATTTCAACTCCCGTATCGCCTCATTGACTTTGATCCTGGTCTCTTCACTCACATTGGGATAGTGGTTAAGCACCTTGGAAACCGTGGAAATAGCCACTCCTGCCTTACGCGCCACATCCCTGATGGAAGCCATATCATTCCTCCTTCTGCGTTCCCCTCGTACGGAAAACGTTTTCTACAGACAAATAATACTCCATCCCCCTGCAATTGTCAATAATCGCGATAAAAAAAGTGGTTCAGAAGATATAGCTTAGTTACTGTTCACTCAGTACTGTGCATTTACTGCACAGTACGTAAGAAAGTGATTCAAGAGTGCATAAATCCCATCGCCGCAGGCGATTTTTAATGGATTTATGCAGTTACTGGTCACGGAGTGAACAGTAACACAGCTCACAGCCGCCTGATTTGCATAAAAAAAGACAGCCTGCCGGGACTCTGACTCTCCCGCGGCTGTCTGCTTTATCTGAAAAGTATGTATAAAAAAGAAGCTTATACTCTTGTTTCCTTTGAAGAATTCATTGCTTCCTGCATCTGCTTCTTGGCTTCCGGATCGGTTTCCACCATCAGCTGATGTCTTACTCTTGTTTTCATATATTCCGTATCAATAACTAACGCTGCCTTGCAGGCTGCAACCCTTACTTTGGCATCCTCATGCTCAAGATAATGGGTTATCATATTAAAGGAATCTTCATCCCCGATTTTCCCCAGCGCATCAAGTGCAACTACCAGCACATCACTGTCTGCTTTCCCCATCATTTTAATAATAGGCGCTGTTTTCTTCTTTTCCGTAAGCTTTTTGATTTTTTCAATTTCTTTTTGATCGTTCATTTCTGCTGCCTCCTGATTTTTCTCCGGAGTCCGGGGTTCTTCTGTCCGCCGGGCTTCCGCCGTATTTGTAAAGCGCCCGCCATTCTGGCTAATATCAGGTCAGCATAGCTGGTGTCTTACTCACTATCTACTACTTTAGACCTAAATTGTGTCCAAACTGTGTCCTTGATCTAAAAATACTATTAAACCGTATTTTTTCCTTCCTTATCTGATAAAAAGGGACAGCCCCGGCGGAACTGTCCCTTTATCAGACGGCCGCTTTACGCGGGCCGGCTGTTCTTTATTTTCTTACAAGATGACGCGGCACGCCGTTTACATACAGCGGCTGCAGTTCGCCCATGATGAGCGGTCTTGCATATTTTACATAGCCATCATTTACGTCACAGCCGTCTTCGGTAATCCATTCAGCCGGAACAGGTCTTTCCACGTTGGCGATTGCATGGATATCGTAAGCGCTGGTACCGCACTGATAAGGATCGTCTCCGTTTCTGTCCAGAGTGATCATCATGCCGGTCTTGCCTTCTTCAGCTGCCATAACAGCGTCATGTCCTACCTGGAATGCTTCGTTGATATCTGTCAGGGAAGCAAGATGGGTAGCTGCACGCTGCAGTGTGGAGAATTCTACCGCACGGGTCTTCAGCCCTGTCTCAGCCGCTACCTTGTTAGCCAGAGTAGCCGCACAGCCGGAAAGCTGCTTGTGTCCGAAAGCATCCACGAAATCGGAAGCATTGCCCAGCTCGCATACGAAACGTCCGTCAGCCAGAGCGATGCCTTCAGATACGGCAATAACAACGGAAGACTTGGTTTCGGACAGATATTTTACCTTTTCCATGAACTTGTCCATATCAAAGGTTACTTCAGGAAGGTAGATTGCATCCGGTCCGGAGCAGTCATCACCGCGGCTTAATGCTGCTGCTGCGGTCAGCCATCCTGCATGGCGTCCCATGATCTCAACGATGCAGACGGTGGGCTTCTCCACACCGAAGGACTCGTTGTCGCGGATGATTTCCTTCATGCTGGTTGCAATATATTTTGCTGCGGAACCGTATCCGGGGCAGTGGTCGGTTACCGGCAGGTCATTGTCGATTGTCTTGGGAACGCCCATGAAACGCTGAGGCTTGTTATGAGCAGCCGCATAATCGGACAGCATCTTTACGGTATCCATGGAGTCATTTCCGCCTGCATAGAACAGACACTCAATATCATGCTTCTCCATGATCTCAAATACCTTCTCGTATACTTCTTCATGTCCTTCAATCTTAGGCATTTTGAAACGGCAGGAGCCTAAAAATGCAGAAGGAGTTCTCTTCAGTAATTCAATACCTGTCTCGTCATCCAGATATTCACCAAGGTCAATCAGGTTGTCCTGTAAAAATCCCTGAATACCATGAACCATACCATAGATTTTCTTTACTCCAAGCTTTTTAGCTGCGGCATATACGCCTGCAACGGAAGAGTTGATTACGGCTGTCGGTCCGCCGGACTGTCCAACTACAATGTTTCCTCTCATTTTGACATCTCCTTTTAAAATTCTTGATTTTATAGCCTTTTTCCATAGTTCGTTAAAATTATAGCAGATTCATTTCCCTATTACAAGTGCTACTCTCAGAAAAAGTTGAATGCGCAATACAGCCCGTAAACAGCCAGCAGAGCGGCCCCCTGTATACGGGAAGCTTTTTTCCGGAATAAAATAGGAACAATAAGGACCGCCATCACAAGCGCCCCCAGCGGCGCGTCCACACGCACCGTCTGCGCCTCCAGCTCAATCCCTGTAACCGTAGCCGGAATCCCGATTACCAGAAGCAGATTCAGAATATTGGCCCCGATAATATTACCCAGCCCCACATTTTCACAGCCCTTAACCACCGACATGATGGAAGTCACCAGCTCCGGAAGGGAAGTCCCCAGCGCAATGGCCGTCACCGCAATCACACGCTCCGGCACTCCCAGATATCCCGCAATAATAATCCCGTTATCCACCAGAAGATTAGCTCCCCAGAACAACAGCACCGCACAGAAAGCCAGAAGCATCAGATTCCTGGGAAGGGAAATCTTCTTCAGCTCCTCCAGGCTCTCCTCCGTCTCCGCCGTTTCTTCCTCCTCGGATTTGGAACGCACCATGTTCAGCCAGGCATAAACACCAAACAGTACAAGAAGCACAATCCCGGCCATTCTGTCAAAATGCCCCGTAAACCACCCATAAGCCGTCAGCGCCAGAATCGTAGCAAAGAAAAACAGACTCCGCCACGCCAGCGAACCAAACTCAACCTTCTTCACCGGACGCAGCAGCTGCGTTAGCCCCGCGATCAACGCCGTATTACAGATAATCGACCCAAACGCATTCCCCGCGCTAATCGCCGCCGACCCGTCAAAAGCCGCCGTCGTAGACACCAGAATCTCCGGCAGCGTCGTCCCAATACTCACAATCGTAGCCCCGACAACAATCTGCGGGATCCCAATCTTCCTGGCCAAAGCCACCGAAGCATCCACCAGCTTGTCCCCGCCGAAGCAAATCAAAACAAGCCCCAACACAAACAACAAAATCACCGAAACCATTTCCATTTCCTCCAAAAAAACATACTCCGCTGCTCATATCCAGCCATCACAAAAACCAACATTCCCCGCCGCCCAACACAATCCCCCTCGAAAAAACACCATTCCACACAAAATAAATCCCACCCCGACGAACAGCTACCAGTATACCTTCCCACCCCAACACTCGTCAAGCAATTTACACCCCAGAATCTATCCCTCCAATTCTATCTCTTCAATTGATTCCCACTATACCATCAATTTCCCGTTCTCCCCTTTCCACCTGCCTCCCCTCCCCCACCTGCCCTTCCAGGGATAAAGGCATCCGCCGCAGTTTTGCCGTGTATCGGCTGCTGTATGCCCGGAACCTGCCGCCGTCTTCCGTACCGGTGTGTGCGGCCCGGGCAGCGGAGGGATGCAGGGGGATTTTATACCCCATTGGAAAAAACGGAGATATTTCTTACTGCTCCGGAATGCCAGGACTCAGCCGCCCCTAGTGGCCTGTCTGACGAAGCACCGGTTAAGTCGCCTGCGACGCCAACCGATGCTGAGGAGTTCCGGCCACGTTGGCTGAATCCTGACATTACGGAACAGTTAGAAACACCCCGTTTTTGAGACTGGAGC